>NZ_JBEYFS010000119.1:0-36119 GCF_040634475.1 Streptomyces sp. NPDC007095 | reverse complement strand
GAGGGCCTGTGCCCGGCACGCCGAGAGCACGCACCTGACGCCGCAGGGCCCGCCCTCCGGGCGGACGACGGGAATTTGACGACAGGACCTAGGCGGCGTCCGGCAGCCGGGGCGGACGGGGTGGTGTACCGCGCCACTCCACGGCGAGCGCCCGGCCGGGGTTCTCCGTGAAGACGCGCTCCACGAGTTCCGCACCCAGAGCCAGTGCGAGCCGTGGGCGCACCCGGCGCAGCAGATACGGCATCCCGGGGCCGCCGTTGACCGAGCGTGCCGCGGCGGTCGTCGTGTCGGCGCCGAGGAGCAGGCGGTGGCCGAAACCGGCGTCGGCCAGGGCGCGTACGGCGTCGGGCATACGCCAGTCGGTGGCGTGGTTCGAGCGGGAGGGTCCGTCGAAGGCGAGGTAGGCGCCCGCCTCGGCGGCCTGGCGCTGCACCACGAGGTCCGGGGAGCGGTTGAGGTGGCCCAGGATCACCCGGTGCGGCGGCACCTCCAACTCGCCGCACAGCAGGTCGAGTACGTCGAGCGCGGCCGTGCCCAGCTCCAGGTGCACGGCGATCGGCGCGCCCGTGGCGTGGTGCGCCTCGGCCGCCGACGTCATCGTCCAGCGGGCGTGCGCGTCGAGCGCGTGGAAGCCGCCCGCGACCTTGACGAGTCCGGCCCGGACCCCGGACGTGCCGATGCCCGAGGTGAGCTCGGAGACGAAGACGTCGGCCAGCCTGCCGCGCAGTTCGGAGAGTGACGCCGGTGTGTAGTGGACCGCCTGGTGCAGGCCCGTAGCGGCGACCACATGGACGCCGGTGTCACGGGAGAGCAGCGGCAGGTCCGCGGCGCGCCGGCCCAGCCCGTACGGCGTCCACTGCACCACGCTCCCGCCGCCCTGCTCGCGGAACGCGGCCAGTTCGGCCCGCGCGGCGGACGCGTCGCGCAGTTCCTGGCCGGGGAGCGCGGGACTGCCGAAGAAGAGGTGGTCATGGGCGTCGCACACCCCTAGGCGCTCGGGCGGCACGTCCCCGAGGACCGTACGGACCCTCGCGGGGACGGCGCCACCGAGGCTCGTGGGGGCAGGGCTCACCACTGCGGGCCCCGGGGCAGCAAGCCGCGCCCGGGCGCCGACAAATGCAGCACCTGGAAGACCTCGCCGGGTGCCTTGGGCGTGTCGTGGTCCCAGAGAGAGAAGTGGACCAGCTCCCAGTGGCGCGGGTCGACGGCGGCGGCCGCGCACACCGCGCCGTCGAGCGAGGCCAGCCGCTCCGCCTCCGCCGCGGCCTCCGCCATCACCTCGGCCAGGTAGGCGCCCTCCGGTACGGGCTGCCGTCGCCGCACCGCGACCTGGGCCGGCGCACCGGCGGCGCCGCCCTCCTCGTACGCGAGGCCCGTCCAGTTCTGCACCACCGGCCGCCCGAAGTCATTGACGAGCCCCTGGAAGGCACCGCCCCACAGGAAGGAGTTCATGCCTTCGACGGTGTTCCAGAGGTAGAAAGGCGCGTACTGGTTGACCGGCGAGCCGTGCACCCCGCGCTCACGCATCAGATACGTCTTGAAACCGAGCCCCTCCCAGTCGTCGAGGAGGTGCCCGATGCGGGAGACCCGGGCGCGGATGATCCCCATGTCGTAGTCGGCGGGGAACGTCAGTTCGTACTGCATCGCGTGCAACGCATGCCTCCTTGAGGGGCCTTCAGGCCTTCAGGCCTTCAGCCGAAGTCCCGACGGGTGGGGGAGAGCAGGGCGAGCAGCCCGCGGACGGCAGTGTCGAAGGCGGCCGGGGAGCCGGAGGCGCGGGCGAGCACATAGCCACCCTGGATGGTCGCCAGGATCGTCGCGGCGATCTCCTCGGCGTCCAGTGATGGAGCGAACTGCCCCTGTTCCTTGCCCTCTTCGACGATTTGAGCCAGTCGTTCGCGCAGCCGGTCGATCGTCTCGTCGACGGGGGCGCGCAGCTCCGCACTGGCGATCACGTCCGGGTCCATCGTCAGCCGGCCGACCGGACAACCGCGCAGGACGTCTCGCTCCCGGCGCAGATACGCCTCGACGCGCTCGTACGGCGAACCGGGCGTGTTCAGTGCGTCCTCGGCGGTAGCCCGCAGTTCCTCGGCGGTGCGTCGGATCGCGGCGAGGGCGAGATCGGGCTTGCCCTTGAAGTGGTGGTACATGCTGCCCTGTCCGGCACCCGCGTGCTCCTGGATCGCCTTGGGACTGGTGCCCACATAACCGCGCTCCCACAACAGCTCGCGCGTGGACTCGATCAGCCGCTCCGGAGTGCTCATGAACTCACTGTACATACTAGTAGGTACAGAGTCGAGGGCGGTAAGAGGAGCTGAGGAAGCAGGCGGTGACGCCCCGCGTACTCCCGCGGAGGTACGGGAACGGCCGCTGGCCGTACGACGACTCGGACCCCCTCCCGGAGCGAGTCTCGACGCATCGCAACAGCTCCCACCCACCTAGGAGATGACCCGAGATGCAGACTCTGGCGAACTGGGACGGCGGCCCCGGCCCGTGGATCCTGTTCTTCCCGCTGATCTGGGCGGCCGTCGTGATCGCCGTCGTGACGGTCCTGCGCCGCACGGTGGGGCGCGGGCGCCGCGGACCGTGGCGCGCCATGGGCGACTTCGGTCCGCCCCGGGACTCCCGCCCGACGGCCGACTCGCCGATCGCGCTGCTCGGCCGCCGCTTCGCCACCGGCGAGATCGACGAGGACGAGTACTGGCGCCGGCTCTCCGTCCTGGACGAGCAGTTCGGCCGCCCGGGCAAGGGAGGAGCGGCATGACGACCGCCACCACGACGCGTCATGCCGCGGGTGTCGCCGACGCCGTCAAGGTGTACGGCAGCGGCGACACCGCCGTCAGGGCCCTGGACGGAGTGAGCGTCGGTTTTCCGGCCGGACGCTTCACCGCGATCATGGGCCCCTCGGGCTCCGGCAAGTCCACTCTGATGCACTGCGCGGCGGGCCTGGACACGCTCACCTCGGGCGCCGCGTTCATCGGCGACACCCCACTCGGCACGCTGGACGACCGCAGCCTCACCCTGCTGCGCCGCGACCGTGTCGGCTTCGTCTTCCAGGCGTTCAACCTGATCCCGACGCTGACCGTCGCCGAGAACATCACGCTGCCCCTGGACCTCGCAGGGACGAAGGGATCCCGCGAGTGGATCGACGCGCTCGTCGACGTCGTCGGCCTGCGCGACCGGCTCCACCACCGCCCCGCCGAACTCTCCGGCGGACAGCAGCAACGCGTCGCCGTGGCCCGGGCGTTCGCCGGCCGTCCCGACGTCGTCTTCGCCGACGAACCCACCGGCAACCTCGACTCCCGCTCCGGCGAGGAGGTCCTGAACCTCCTCGGGCGCGCGGTGCACCGGATGGACCGTACGGTCGTCATGGTCACGCACGACCCGGTGGCGGCCGCCCACGCCGACGAGGTCGTCTTCCTCGCCGACGGACGCCTCGTGGACCGGATGGAGTCCCCGACGGCAGACAAGGTCCTCGACCGGATGAAGGCGTTCGACGGCAAAGGCGCGCGATCGTGAACGCCTCCGTGCGCCTGAGCGTCTCCTCCCTGCGCGCCCACAAACGCCGCTTCGCCGGTACGTTCCTTGCGGTGCTCCTCGGGGTCGCCTTCCTGGCCGGAACGCTGGTCATGGGCGACACGCTGCGGGCGAGCTTCAGCGCGTTGTTCGGCGACGCCACGAAGGGCACCGACGCGGTCGTCCGCAGCGCCGACGCCATCACGACGCCAGGTGAGAGCCAGGGTGTGCGCCAACCGGTCGACACCGCCCTGGTGAAGACCGTCGAGCGGGTTCCCGGCGTCGCGGCCGCCGCCCCCGACATCCAGGGCGCGGGCCAGCTCGTCGGCAGCGACGGCAAGCCCATCGGCGGCCAGGGCCCGCCCACGCTCGCCGGCAACTGGATCACCGACCCGAAGCTCAACCCGTACCAACTCGCCGCGGGCCACGCCCCGTCGAAGTCCGGCGAGGTCGTCGTCAACCGCGGCGCCGCGAAGAAGGGCGGCCTGAAGATCGGCGACACGACCACTCTCCGCACCCCCGATCCCGTCAAGGTGACGATCGTGGGCCTCGCGACCTTCGGCGGCGAGGACGGCATGGCGCAGGTGACGTTCACCGGGATGACGCAGGCCGACGCCGAGAAGTACCTCACCGCGAAGCCCGGCGAGGCGGCGAACATCCGGGTGCGGGCCGGCCCCGGGGTCGGCCAGGCCGAACTCGTCGCGGACCTGACTCCCGTCCTGCCCAGGGGAGTCGAGGCGATCACCGGCCAGGAGTCGGCGCGGGAGAACACCGACATGATCTCCAGCCAGTTCCTGAACGTCTTCACCACCTTCCTGCTCGTCTTCTCCGGCATCGCGCTGCTGGTCGCGACCTTCTCCATCCACAACACCTTCGCGATCGTCGTCGCCCAACGCACCCGTGAGAACGCCCTGTTGCGCGCCCTGGGCGCCTCCCGCCGTCAGGTCACCGTCTCGTCCCTGGTCGAGGCGAGCGTGGTCGCGGTGACCGCGTCGGCCGCCGGCCTCGCGGGCGGCATCGGGATCGCTGCCGGGCTGCAGGCGCTGTTCCCGGTCATCGGGTTTCCCTTCCCCCAGGGCGACTTGGTGATCAGCGGCCTGTCCATGCTGCTGCCGCTCGCGGTCGGCATCGTGGTCTGCCTCGGCTCCGCGCTGCTGCCCGCCGTACGAGCCGGACGCACCGCGCCGCTGGCCGCCCTGCGCGAGACGGCCGTCGACCGGTCCGGAGCCTCACGGGAGCGGGCGATCATGGGTGCGGCGCTGGCCGTACTGGCGGTGGGCGCCACCCTGACCGGCGTACTGGTGAGCCAGTCGCTGTGGCTCGCGGGCCTCGGTGCCGTTCTCGCCCTCGCCGCCTTCGTGGTCCTCGGGCCCGTGGCGTCGTCGGCCGCCGTGCGAGCCCTCGGCGCCCCCCTCGACACGCTGCGCGGTGTCACCGGCGGCCTGGCCCGGCGCAACGCGCTGCGCAACCCGAAGCGGACCGCCGCCACCGCGAGCGCCCTGATGATCGGCGTCGCCGTCGTCTCGCTGTTCACGGTCTTCGGCGCCTCGCTGAAGGCCACCATGGACCAGACGGTCTCCCGGTCCTTCGCGGGGGACGTCGCCGTCAGCACTCCGTCCTTCGGTGCGGGCGGCAGCGGGCTCAGCCCCAAGCTGGCTCCCGCGATCGCGCGGCAGCCGGCCGTCGAGTACGCGGTCGGCCTCGGCCGTGGGGTCGCCCAAGTCGACGGTAGGGGGAGGGCGCTGACCGTCACCGACCCGGTCACACTCGGCAAGGTGTTCGATCTCGGTGACGTACGCGGCTCCCTCGACCACCTGGGCACCGACGGCATCGCGCTCACCCGGAAGGAGGCCGACACACAACACCTCACGACCGGTGACACCGCCCGGCTCACCTTCACCGACGGCAAACGGGAGAACTTCACGGTCCGCGCGGTCTACGGCCGCTCCGAACTCGCCGGCGACTACGTCATCACCCGCGCCGCCTGGGCCCCGCACCGCACCCAGGACTCCGACTCGCTCGTCGCCGTCACCTTCAAGAGCGGTGTCAGTGCGGCCGACGGCAAGGCAGCGGTCAAGAAGGTCGCCGCGCAGTACGGCAATCCCGAGGTGCAGACCCGCGACGAGTACGCGCAGTCCTCGGCCGGCGGCATCGACATGATGCTGACCCTGGTCTACGCGCTGCTCGCACTCGCGGTGCTCATCGCCCTGCTCGGCATCGCCAACACACTCACCCTCGCGATCCACGAGCGCACCCGTGAACTCGGTCTGCTGCGGGCGGTCGGGCAGACCCGGGCGCAACTGCGCGCCATGGTCCGCTGGGAGTCGGTCCTCGTCGCAGCCTTCGGAACGGCGGGCGGACTCGCCCTCGGTGCCTTCCTGGGCTGGGTGCTCGTCGAGGCCTCCGACGGCGCGTCGGACAGCGCCTTCGCCTTCGCGATCCCGCCCGTGCGGCTCGTCGTGGTGGCGCTCGTGGGCCTCGCGGCGGGAGCCCTCGCGGGGCTGCGCCCGGCCCGGCGGGCAGCACGACTGGACGTGCTGCGCGCCATCGCCACCGAATGACGTACGAGACGGGGGTCACCGCCCGGTCAGCCGGCAACGGCGGACCGGGCGGGAGCGTGTTCGGGCCGGCGTTCGTCGAGGGGGTCGAGGGGGTCGACGGGGTGGCGGCGCGTGGTCTCGCGAGCCGGTTCGTACGGCGCGAGCACGGGCTCCGCCACCGCGGGCGAGGTCGTCGGCAGGGTGAACCACACGACCTTGCCCGACTCGCCGTCCGGACGCACACCCCAGCTCTCGCTCACCGCGGCGATCATCGCGAGACCGCGTCCGCAGGTGGCCGTGGGGTCCACGTCCTGTACCTCGGGCAGTCGGGGGTCGTGGTCGTGCACCGAGACCGTGAGCCGGTCGAGCAGCAGCTCGATCTCCACGGTGCACACCTTGTCCGGCTGGGCGTGCCGGTGGACGTTGGTCAGCAGCTCGGTCACTCCGAGCGCGGCCCGGTCTATCAAGGGGTCCTGATGCCAGTAGCGCAACTGCGCAGAAAGGATTCTGCGGACCTGGCCGATCCGCGACGGCAGGGCTTGGAGCTCCACCGTGCAATGCCTGCTTGGCTGGCTGATCACGGCTGCGACTCCCCGAATTGAGGTCCGGAAGAAGACGGAGATCGGATCCAGCAGAGTGGCTGAGTGGAACGGCCGCCTGCTGTGGTGACCGGCGGGCTGGTTCGTAGCGTTATCGCCGGTAAACCCAGAGTGATGATGTGAGAACAGCGTGACTCAGGGGGTGCGGTCCTGCAACTCGCGGCGCGGTCCGCTCCGGCCCGAGCCGTCGCGGGGCGGGGGTCTTGCCTGAGCGGCGGCGTCCGGCGGCCCGGGGTTCATCGTTCACCGCCGCGGGCCGTGGGTGGATCGCTCACGCGCCGACCGCCATCCACCGCGAGCGGGGGTCGCCGTGTCGAGGGTGCCGATCCGGGATCGGGTTCCTCTCGGCCGCGGCCGGCCTCCGGCACCGTCCCTGGCGGGACGCTCCCCGGAGTCTCCACCCCGGACCATGCCCGGTCGCAAGCCCGCCAGGGCTTGGTCACCGACCGCCGTCGAGTGCGAGCGGGCGGCTCCCACGCCGGGTCCCACATCGGGTTTCGCCGGACGTGTGTTCGGGCCGTGCCTTCGGTTCTCGTCGACCGAGGGGTCGCGAGCGCGGGGCATCCGGTCCGGGGATCGTCGGCTGCGAGCCCAGGGCTTGCCGGACGGCTGTGGCCGGCTGTGGTGCGGGCGTTCGTGCCGGACGTCGACGGTGGGACGTCCGAGGCTTGCCCGGCCGCCGTCGCCGGTTGCGGGCCGGGTCCGCTCGGGCAGGCGACCGGGGGGTACGGGCCCGGGTCCCGTGTACCGACCGCCGCGGGCCGCGAGCGTCGCTGGTCGCGCGCTCGGGGGTGCCCGCTGGGCCCTGTCGTCACATTCCCGTCTGTCCCGCGACGCCAGGCACGCGCTCCCAAGTTCTCGGCTTCGCTCGAACAGGGAGGGACCCCCTTCGCCGCACCGGGCACAGACCTGAGTACATCCAGTACGAGGGCCTGTGCCCGGCACGCCGAGAGCACGCAGAGCACGCACCTGACGCCGCAGGGCCCGCCCTCCGGGCGGACGACGGGAATGTGACGACAGGACCTAGTAACGAGTGATCGCAGTCCCCCCACTCACCGTCCCGATCGCCATACGCGGCTTCTTCGCGGGATCGACCCACCCGAGAATCCGTCGCATCGCGTCCTCCGACACCGACACACAACCAGCCGTCGCGCCGGCCCCGTCGACGTGCAGGAAGATCCCCGCCCCGCGCCCCCGCACGGGCCGCTCGTAGTTGAACCCCACGACCAGCGCGTAGGCGTACTGCCTCTCGTACGCGATCAGACGCTCGGACTCGGACGCTCGGCAGTCGGCCGGCCGCGGCTCGGTCCACCGGTTGTAGGAACGGGAGTCGTTGTCCTGGCACCACCAGGACCCCTCCCGCACCCGCCGGTACTCAAGCGCGGTGCCGGCCGGCGCGGCCTTGATCCCGAAGGCGAACGGAAAGCCGTACAGCCCCGTGGGTGTCGTGTTCGATCCCTGCTTGCGTGAGCCCCCCTCGGTCAGCCCCTTCGCCCCGAAGCGCGCCGCCGCCGAACCGGCCTTCACCCAGTGCCCGTCGCGCCGGTCCCACCAGGTGAGCGTGCCCGACGTCGAGTCCACGCGGGGCGCCTGAGCCGTGATCAGCTGGCTGCCGCCACCGGTGTCCGCAATCTGCTCGGGAAGGGTGGGCGGACCGCTGGGGGTCAGGGCGAGCAGGGACGCGGACGCGAGGGCGGCGGCTGCGAGGCGCATGGCTCAGACCGTACGGGCAGGCAGCGGGAGCGGCAGCCCGGGCAGGCCGTCCAGGCTGGTCGCCACGTGGTCCTTCTTGGTGAAGTACTCGCTCAGTGAGGCGTCGTCCTCGCGCGCGAAGCGTTTGCCGTGCAGGTCGCGGTCCGCTTCGTACGACATGAAGGGCACGGCGTAACCGCAGGTGTCCCGGACGAGTTCGGCGGTCACCACGATGATCGCGCGCAGACCGTGCGGAGTCGGGTCGATGCCGGGGAAGTGCGTGAGCAGTTCCTTGAAGCGGGGGTCGTCGCGGAAGACGGGCTCGCCGTGGCCGTGCACCCGGACGATGTTCGGCGGGCCCTGGAAGGCGCACCACATGAGGGTGATCCGGCCGTTCTCCCGGAGATGGGCGATCGTCTCCGCGTTGCTGCCGGCGAAGTCCAGGTAGGCGACGGTGAGTTCGTCGAGGACGGCGAACGAGCCCGTGAGGCCCTTGGGGGAGAGGTTGACCGTGCCGTCCCCGGACAAGGGTGCGGTCGCGGTGAAGAAGAGGGGCTGCGCCTCGATGAACGAACGCAGCCTGCCGTCTATGCGCTCATAAGTCTTTCCCATGTCTAACGATTATCGGGCAAGGCCGTTCGCCTGTCTAAGGAATTCACCCGTCCGGCGCATCGGTTCACGTGGCGGACGGATCCGTGACCGCTTCGCCCCGGTCGGCGGACGGGGCGAAGCGGCCACGGAAGACGTCACTTGTTGAGCGTGCAGGTCGCGAGGGAGTCCAGACCCGTGGGCTTGGCCGCGGTGCGGCCGATGGAGATGGCGATGCGGTCGATGGTCGACTTCCGCTTGTCCGCGAGGGGGCCGAGGATCGCGTTCTGCACGAAGTTCGGTCCGCCCTGACCGACGGTGTTCGCCAGTCGGGTGTTCGCCTCGGTGATCTGGGTGTTCAGGAGCGTCAGGTTGCGGGTGACCTCGGCCTGCGCGGTGGCGGGGATCGCGGGCAGCTTCGACGCGACGTCCGGGCAGGTGATGGTGCCGGCGGCGGTGGTGCCGCCGGTGTTGCCCGTGGCGCCCGTGTTTCCGGTGTTCCCCGTGTTGCCGGCCTGCTGGGTGGCCGTCGCGCTCGGGGTCGCGGTGCCCGCGGCGCCGCCCGCGTTCACGCCGTTCGCGTTCAGGGTGCAGGGCGCGAGCGAGTCGAGGCCCGTGGGCTTGGCCGCGGTGCGGCCGATCGCGGTGGCGATGCGGTTGATCGTCGCCACCCGCTTGTCCTTGAGGGGGCCGAGGATCGCGTTCTGGACGAAGTTGGGGCCGCCCTGGCCGACGGTGTCGACGAGCCGCTTGTTGGCCTCGGCGATCTGGGTGTCCAGGAGGGTGAGGTTGCGGGTCACCTCGGCCTGCGCGGAGGCGGGGATCGCGGGCAGGCTCGGCGCGACGGCCGGGCAGTTCACGGTGCCCGGGGAGGTCGCGGCCCTGGTGGTGGCGTTCGTGCTGCTCTTGGACGTCTCCCCGGCCAAGGCGTTGCCGGCGATCACGGCTCCGGAGAGCACCACCGCGGCGGTGCCGCCGATCATCAGGACGCGGCGCTTGTTGTACTTCGGAAGGGCCCTGGACATGCGGAAGCCTCACTCGGGTTCGGGATGGGGGACCGTCCGGTGGTCGTCCGGGCGGTCCGTGGCTCGTCGCACCTCGGTCTGCGAAGACCTCGGCGGCAAAAACCTCGGTGTACGAAAACCTCGGTGTACAAAAACGCGGCGCCTGCGTTCGGGGAGAGGTACGAGAAAGCGCGTTCTTTCGTTCAAGCACTCTCCAAAGATTTCGTCGCGGCCTTCCCGGGCGCCGTCCGGGCCCGTGGGCGGCGCCTCCGGGTGACCCGCGATTGACGATTCATGCGGAGTACTGCATACTCATGCATACCAGCGAATGCAGTGTGAGGAGAAACCCGTGACCGAGCGCGTCGTACTCGCCTATTCAGGCGGTCTGGACACCTCCGTCGCCATCGGCTGGATCGCCGAGGAGACGGGCGCCGAGGTCATCGCCGTCGCCGTCGACGTGGGTCAGGGCGGCGAGGACCTGGACGTCATCCGCAAGCGCGCGCTCGCCTGCGGTGCCGTCGAGGCCGAGGTCGCGGACGCCAGGGACGAGTTCGCCGAGGAGTACTGCCTCCCGGCGATCAAGGCCAACGCCCTCTACATGGACCGCTATCCGCTGGTGTCGGCCCTCTCCCGGCCGACCATCGTCAAGCACCTCGTCGCCGCCGCCCGGAAGCACGGCGCCACCACGGTCGCCCACGGCTGTACCGGCAAGGGCAACGACCAGGTGCGCTTCGAGGCCGGCATCGTCGCCCTCGCCCCCGGCCTCAAGTGCATCGCCCCGGTCCGTGACTACGCGATGACCCGGGACAAGGCGATCGCCTTCTGCGAGGAGAAGCAGCTCCCGATCGCCACCACCAAGAAGTCCCCGTACTCCATCGACCAGAACGTCTTCGGGCGCGCGGTCGAGACGGGCTTCCTGGAGGACATCTGGAACGCGCCGATCGAGGACATCTACGAGTACACCTCGAACCCGGCCGAGGCCCGCGAGGCAGACGAGGTCGTCATCTCCTTCAAGGAGGGTGTCCCGGTCGCCGTCGACGGCAGGCCCGTCACCGTCCTGCAGGCCATCCAGCAGCTCAACGAGCGCGCCGGCGGCCAGGGCATCGGCCGGATCGACATGGTCGAGGACCGGCTCGTGGGCATCAAGTCCCGTGAGGTGTACGAGGCCCCGGGCGCGATCGCGCTCATCACGGCCCACCAGGAGCTGGAGAACGTCACCGTCGAGCGTGAACTCGCCCGCTACAAGCGGCAGGTCGAGCAGCGCTGGGGCGAACTGGTCTACGACGGCCAGTGGTTCTCCCCGCTCAAGCGCGCCCTGGACGGCTTCATCAACGAGGCCAACCAGCACGTCAACGGCGACATCCGGATGACCTTGCACGGCGGCCGCGCGGTCGTCACCGGACGGCGCTCCGAGACCTCGCTCTACGACTTCGACCTGGCGACGTACGACACGGGCGACACCTTCGACCAGGCCGCCGCCAAGGGCTTCATCGACATCTACAGCCTGTCGTCGAAGATCGCGGCCAAGCGCGACCTCGCGTAAGCAGTAGCGTGATTGCCGCCTCCCTGGCCGTCTCACGGCAGGGAGGCGGCCGCACATCCGACACCTCCGAGGAGCACAGCAAGTGAGCAGCAACAGCGGTGACGTACGGCTCTGGGGCGGCCGTTTCGCCGACGGTCCCGCCGAGGCCCTGGCGAAGCTGTCCGCGTCCGTCCACTTCGACTGGCGGCTCGCGCCCTACGACATCGCCGGTTCACGTGCGCACGCGCGCGTGCTGCACAAGGCGGGACTGCTCACCGAGGACGAGCTGACGCGGATGCTCGCCGGGCTCGACGAGCTGGAGGCGGACGTCGCCGACGGCTCCTTCGTGGGCACGATCGCCGACGAGGACGTCCACACGGCACTGGAGCGGGGCCTGCTGGAGCGCCTCGGTCCCGACCTGGGCGGCAAGCTGCGCGCGGGCCGCTCCCGGAACGACCAGGTCGCGACGCTCTTCCGCATGTGTCTGCGCGACCACGCCCGTACGATCGGCGGTCTGATCGCCGACCTCCAGGACGCGCTGATCGGCCTCGCGGAGGCGCACCCGGACGTGGCGATGCCCGGCCGTACGCACCTCCAGCACGCCCAGCCGGTGCTCTTCGCCCACCATGTGCTGGCTCACGTCCAGCCCCTGTCCCGGGACGCGGAGCGGCTGCGCCAGTGGGACGAGCGTACGGCGGTCTCGCCGTACGGCTCCGGCGCGCTCGCGGGCAGCAGCCTCGGCCTGGACCCGGAGGCGGTGGCGAGGGACCTCGGCTTCGAGCACGGCTCGGTCGCGAACTCCATCGACGGCACGGCCTCCCGCGACTTCGTGGCGGAGTTCGCCTTCATCACCGCGATGATCGGTGTGAACCTCTCCCGGATCGCCGAGGAGGTCATCATCTGGAACACGAAGGAGTTCTCCTTCGTCACCCTCCACGACGCCTTCTCCACCGGCTCGTCGATCATGCCGCAGAAGAAGAACCCGGACATCGCCGAGCTGGCGCGCGGCAAGTCGGGCCGACTGATCGGCAACCTCACGGGCCTGATGGCGACGCTCAAGGCGCTTCCGCTCGCGTACAACCGCGACCTCCAGGAGGACAAGGAGCCGGTCTTCGACTCCATCGACCAGCTGGAAGTCCTGCTCCCGGCCTTCACCGGCATGATGGCCACGCTCACCGTGCACCGCGAGCGCATGGAGGAGCTGGCCCCGGCCGGCTTCTCGCTCGCCACGGACATCGCCGAGTGGCTGGTCAAGCAGGGCGTGCCGTTCCGCGTCGCCCACGAGGTCGCCGGCGAGTGCGTCAAGGTCGCGGAGGCCGACGGCAAGGAGCTGAACGACCTCACCGACGACCAGTTCGCGAAGATCTCCGCCCATCTCACCCCCGAGGTGCGCTCCGTCCTGAACGTCCCGGGTGCCCTCGCCTCCCGCGACGGCCGCGGCGGTACGGCGCCCAGCGCGGTCGCCGTCCAGCTCGCCGAGGTGAAGTCGGACGTGGCGGCCCAGCACGCGTGGGCCACGGCCAAAGAGAAGCGGTGAGGGAAGCGCCCCGAAAGGGGCGCGTGGAGCTGCGCGAGCAACCCCCACAATCCCGCACCCGCCAAATCACAACACCGACCGAGCGCTGAGGCGAAGGTCATCGCGGGTTACGTTGGTCAGGAGCCGCACCGGAGCCGACCGAACGGAGCCCGCGATGCCCTTCGCCCGTCTCGCGACCGCCACGACGCCCACCTGCCACATCGGCCTGGGCCTCGCCGCAGTAGGCCGCCCGGGTTACATCAACCTCGGCCGAGACCATGACCTCGGAGAGAATCGCAGCGTCGAAACGCTGCGCGCCCGTACCCACGAACTCCTCGACGCCGCCTACGCCCAGGGCGTGCGCTACTTCGACGCGGCCCGCTCCTACGGCCGCTCGGAGGAGTTCCTCGCCGACTGGCTGAAGAGCCGGCCGGACGTCGACGACGTGGTCATCGGCAGCAAGTGGGGCTACACGTACACCGCGGACTGGACCACCGACGCCGAGAAGCACGAGGTCAAGGACCACACCCTCGCCACGTACGAGCGACAGCGCGCCGAGACCGCCGCGCTGCTCGGTGACCGGCTCGACCTCTACCAGATCCACTCGGTGACCCCGGACAGCCCGGCCCTCACCGACAAGGAACTCCACGCGAAACTCGCCGAGGCGGCAGCCCAGGGCCTTTCGATCGGCTTCTCCACGAGCGGCCCCGCCCAGGCCGACGCCATCCGCGCCGCGCTCGCCGTGACGGTCGACGGTGAGCCCCTCTTCCGAACCGTCCAGTCCACGTACAACGTCCTGGAGACCTCGGCGGCTCCCGCTCTCGCCGAGGCGCACGAGGCCGGGCTCACGGTGATCGTCAAGGAGGGCATGGCCAACGGCCGCCTGGCCGCCGAGCACGCGCCGGACGCGGTGCGGGCGATCGCGGAGGAGACGGGCCTCGGCGCCGACGCCGTCGCCCTCGCGCTGATCCTGCGGCAGCCCTGGGCCGGAGTCGTCCTCTCGGGCGCGGCCACCTCCGCCCAGCTCGCCTCGAACCTGCACGCGGCGGTCGTCGACCTGGACGAGGACCAGCTGACCCGCCTCGCGACGCTCGCCGAGGACTCGCACGCGTACTGGGAGCGGCGCGGGCAGCTGCCCTGGCACTGAGCACGGCAAAAGGCGCAAGCACTGCAAAAGACCTAAACGCCGCAACAGCTGGCAAAAAGTGACACGCTTGAGACTTCTATGCACCTCATGAGACATGACCGTCTCACATGGGGTACCGTTGTCTCATGGCCGTCGACCGTGACCACGTGCTGCGCAGCGCAGCCGCCCTGCTCACCCGCAAATCCACCGCCACCATGGACGAGGTCGCCAGGGCGGCCGGGATCAGCCGGGCCACGCTGCACCGCCAGTTCGCCGGACGGGACGCGCTCGTCCGGGCGCTGGAGGCACTCGGCATCGAGGAGTGCGAGGCGGCGCTGGAGGCAGCCCGCCTCGACGAGGGCACCGCTCAGGAGGCCCTGCGCCGCCTGGTGAAAGAGCTCGAACGAGTGGCCGGGCTGCTGGCCTTCCTCTACACCGAGAACCAGCTGTTCGAGGGCGAGGGGCAGAACGAGGGCTGGGCCCGGCTGGACGCCCGGATGGCCGCCCTGTTCCGGCGCGGCCAGGAGGGCGGCGAGTTCCGCATCGACCTCAGCCCCGCCTGGCTCACCGAGGCGCTCTACGGGCTGATGGCCTCGGGGGCGTGGGCCGTGACCGAGGGCCGCGTCGCCGCCAAGGACTTCCACTACATGATCGTCGAGCTGCTGCTCGGCGGCGCACTACGGAGAGAGTGATCATGACCAGCACCCTGCAGCATGGGGGTGCCCCCTGCTCGAGCGAAGCCGAGAGCTTGGGGGAGTACAAGGTGGAGGTGGAGAAGCGTCCGGGCCGTTGGCTCGCGCTCTGCGTCCTCGTCCTCGCCGTGTTGTTGGTGGCCGTCGACGCGACCGTGCTCGGTCTCGCGACCCCTTACATCAGCGAGGACCTGAAGCCCTCCGGCACCCAGCTCCTGTGGATCGGTGACGTCTACTCGTTCGTCATCGCCGGTCTGCTCGTCTCCATGGGCAGCCTCGGCGACCGCATCGGCCGCAAGAAGCTGCTGCTGATGGGCGCCACGGCGTTCGGCGCGATATCGGTGCTCAACGCGTACGCGACGACCCCGGAGACGATGATCCTGGCGCGGGCGCTGCTCGGAGTCGCGGGCGCGACCCTGATGCCCGCCACGCTCGCCCTCATCCGCAACCTCTTCCACGACCCGCGCGAGCGCAGCCTCGCCATCGGCATCTGGGGCGCCACGGCCTCCGCCGGTACGGCGGTCGGGCCCGTCGTCGGTGGCTTCCTGCTCGAACACTTCTGGTGGGGTTCGGTCTTCCTCATCAACGTGCCCGTGATGCTGATCCTCGTCCCCGTCGGCATCAAGCTGCTGCCCGAGTCCCGCAACCCGAACCCCGGCCCCTGGGACCTGGCCAGCGTCGTGCTCTCCCTCGTCGGCATGATCGGCATCGTGTACGCGGTGAAGGAGGCCGCCACGCACGGGTTCACCTGGGAGCCGATGGCCGTCGGCGTGCTCGGTGCCGGGGCCCTCTGCGGCTTCGTACGCCGTCAACTCGCGATGCCCGTACCGCTGCTGGACATGCGGCTGTTCCGCAACCGAGGCTTCTCGGCGGCGGTGCTCGCCGATCTGCTGACCGTCTTCGGCCTGTCCGGACTGGTCTTCTTCCTGTCCCAGTACCTGCAACTCGTCCAGGGCAGGCCGCCGTTCCAGGCGGGGCTCGCCGAACTGCCCGCCGCCATCGGCGCGGTGGGAGCGGGTCTGATCGCGGGCTCGGTGGCGCGCCGCTACTCGGTCCGTGCCGTGGTCTCCGGTGGTCTCGCCGCCGTGGGCCTCGCGCTCGGCGTGCTCACCCTGTTGAACCAGTCCACCGGGTACTCGGTGCTCGGCTCGGCGCTCCTGATCGTGGGCGTCGGCGCGGGCTTCTCGTTCACCGTCACCGCCGACGTGATCCTCTCCAGCGTGCCCAAGGAGCAGGCCGGCGCCGCGTCCGCGGTCTCCGAGACGGCGTACGAGCTCGGCGCAGCCCTCGGCATCGCCCTGCTCGGCTCCATCGTCACCGGCGTCTACGCGGGCTTCACCGGCCCCGCGGGCACCCCGGCCGGGGCCCACGAGTCCCTGGGCGGCGCGGTGGAGGCGGCGGAAACCCTGCCGACCCACGCCTCGGAGGCCCTGCTGACCGCGGCCCGCACATCCTTCGTGGACGGCCTGGCACTGGCGTCCGGCATCGGAGCGGCGGTACTGCTCGCCACAGCGGCGGCGGCGTGGTTCCTGCTGAAGGGCCAGAACCTGGAAACCGGGGTCTAGGAAAGCGCCCCTTCAGGGGTGCGGGGCTGTGACATAGTGCGGCTCCGCCGCGTGGGCGCGACCAGCCACAACGCACCCGCACCCGAACCACGAACCGCTAGGCAGCCTTAGCCTTAGTGGCGTACATGTCCACGTACTCCTGCCCCGACAACCGCATGACCTCGGTCATCACGGAGTCGGTCACGGCCCGCAGCACATACCGGTCACGGTCCATGCCTTCGTACCGCGAGAACTCCATCGCCTCACCGAAGCGGACCGTGACGCGGCCCGGCCGCGGCATCCCCGCACCGCCGGGCTGCAGCTTGTCCGTGCCGATCATCGCGAACGGGACGACCGGGGCGCCGGTCATCAGGGTGAGGCGGGCGATACCGGTGCGGCCGCGGTAGAGCCGGCCGTCGGGGGAGCGGGTGCCCTCCGGGTAGATGCCGAAGACCTTGCCCTCCTCCAGAATGCGACGGCCCGTCATCAGCGCCGCGACACCACCGTTGGCGCCGTCCCGGTCCACCGGGATCATGCCGACGCCGGTGAAGAACCAGGCCATGAGGCGGCCCTTGAACCCCTTGCCGGTGACGTACTCGTCCTTGCCGATGAAGAGCACCTGCCGGTCACAGACCAGGGGCAGGATCATCGAGTCGATGAACGTGAGGTGGTTGCCGGCCAGGATGACCGGACCGTCGCCCGGGATGTGCTCCACGCCTTCCACCCGTGGGCGGAACATCAGGCGCATGATCGGTCCGAGCACTGCCTTGATGAGCGCGAAGCGGGACAACGGGCCCTCCGGTGTCAAGGGATCGGTATGAAGTATGTGCAGGTGAGGACGATACTCGCGGCCCCCCGGTGATTGCACATCGGGTTCACCGACTGGATACGGACTGTTGACCAATGTTTACCTGAGGTGGCGGGCTGTTGCGCGTTCGTCACACGGACGGAAGCATGTGACGTATCTCGCGGCGGCTTCGGCCGCCACGCCGAACGAGTCGCACAGTTTGACCGGGTCGCACGTCTTGCCCGGCTCGAACGGTTTGAACGGGGGACCGTGGGATACATGATCGTGGCGCTCGCCGCCTTGGTCCTGATCGTCGGAAGTGCCGCAGTCGTCCTGATCCGCAGGGACCGCCGCCGCGTCTGCGACAGCCCCGACTCGGCGCGGATCGAGGCGCAGGCGACCAGGGGCCTGCGCGACGCCCGCCGCCGCGCCCACGCTGCCCGGCATGTGGGCGACTCCGGTGCCGTCAGCGCCGCCCGGGACCGGGACCCCGGAATCGGGAACCTCTGACCGCGTACCCGGACCGCGTACCCACTACCGTCACCCCGAAACTGACGGGCCGCCAGCCACCGCGTTCCGCAAGGCTGTTCCGTACGTCATCCAGCGGAACCCACGTGTTCCGCCACAGGTCTCCCTCCCGTCACGGAAGGGAACCTACGATCGACGCGCTTTGACAGGTGCGGGGCGGTACGGCGGGAGGAGCGCTCATGGGGACGCAGGGGACGCACGGGACGCAGGGCATACCGGAGTCGCGGGAGCCGAACGGGCAGGACCGGGGCACGGCGCGACGCGCGCTGCTCGGGGCCGCGGTGCTCGGCGCGGGCGGAGCGGTCCTCGGGCTGCCGGGTGCGGCGAGAGCGGACGAGCGGCACGCGAGCGGCGGGCACGGCGGCGGCTACAAGAGTCTGCCGAAGCCGACCGTCATCGGGCACCGGGGTGCCAGCGGCTACCGGCCCGAGCACACCTTCGGCTCGTACCAGCTGGCCCTCGACATGGGCGCCGACGTCGTCGAGGCCGGTGACCTGGTGCCCACCAAGGACGGCCACCTCGTCTGCCGGCACGAGCCGGAGATCGGCGGCACCACCGACGTGTCGGCGCACCCCGAGTTCGCCGACCGCAAGACCACCAAGACCCTCGACGGCATCCCCACCACGGGCTGGTTCACCGAGGACTTCACCCTCGCCGAGCTGAAGACCCTGCGGGCCGTCGAGCGCATCCCCGCCAACCGCCCGCACAACACGCTCTACAACGGCCGCTGGGAGATTCCCACCTTCGAAGAGGTGCTCCACTGGCAGGACGAGCAGACCCGCAAGCGCGGCAAGCAGGTCTGGATCTACCCCGAGACCAAGCACCCCACCTACTTCCGGGCGCTGGGCCTCGGTCTGGAGGAGCGCCTCGCCAAGGTGCTCCGCAAGCACGGCAAGGACAAGAAGAACTCGCCGGTCATCATCCAGTCCTTCGAACCGACGAGCATCCAGCGCCTGGACAAGCTGGTCGACAACCCGCTCGTCGTGCTGCTCTCCGCCGCGAACACCCGCCCCTGGGACTTCGTCACGACGGGTGACCCGCGTACCGTCGCCGACCTCGTCAAGCCCGAGGGCCTGAAGTGGATCGCCTCGTACGCGCAGGGCATCGGCCCCACGCTCGACCTGGTCATCCTCAAGGACGCGAACGGCGCCCTCACCACGCCGACCACGCTGGTCGCCGACGCGCACCGCGCGGATCTGATCCTGCACCCGTACACCATGCGCAACGAGAACACCTTCCTGCCCGCGAACTTCCGGCGGGGCACCGACCCGAACGCCTACGGCGACGCCTTCGGTGCCTTCAAGACCTACTTCGCCACGGGCATCGACGGCGTCTTCTCGGACAACGCGGACACCGCGCTGCTCGCCCGCGAGGACTTCGTCAACGGATGATCCACCCACCCCGATGGGGTGACAGTCGCCCGCCCCGGCAACCCCGTGCCGGGGCGGCGGCGTCCCGCCGCATATGACCCACGAGATGGTTTCCACCCTGCGTCCGCTGCTCGCCGCCGAGGCCTCGGCGGAAGGCTTTGCGTCCGGGACCGAACCGAGCGACCTCGAACAGGCCGTCTGGCTGCGCCTCCTGGAGCGCCTCGACTCGGACGGGCCGCCCGTCGACCCGCAGGGCTGGTTGCGCCGCGCCGTGCGCTCCGAGGTCCGCCGCACCCGCCGTACGGCCCGGCATGAACGGCCGTACGTCTCCGAGCCCGCCGACGAGAGCGGGCCGGACCCCGAACAGCAGGTGATGACCGCCGACAGCCGGCGCGCCCTGCACGACGCGGTCCGTCGGCTGCCGGGCCGCTGCCCCAGCCTGATGGCGGCACTGCTCTCCCCGAAGGACCTCACCTATCGGGAGATCGCAGGCGAGTTGGGTATCTCACAGGGCAGTCTGGGTCCGGAACGTTCCAGATGTCTGGGATGTCTGCGTCGCTTGCTCTCCCCGGTGGTTGCGGCCCGCGAACGACGGGGATAGGAGTGGGGGACGACCGGTGGAACAGGTGAGCGGGAGGCATGCACACATGGGCATGAGCGTGACCATCTCGGCGGCGACCGAGCAGGACGCAGAGCAGATCCTCAAGCTGCAGTACCTCTGCTACCAGAGCGAGGCCGAGCTGTACGGGGACTACGGCATCGAGCCGCTCACGCAGCCGCTCGACTCCCTCAGGGCAGAGCTGGCGGACGGTACGGTCCTGGTGGCCAGGCTGGGCGAAGAGGTGGTGGCCTCGGTCCGCGGAGCCGTGGACCCGGACGGCACGGCCCGCATCAACAAGCTCATCGTCCACCCGCGCATGCAGCGCCACGGCCTGGGCGGCCGGCTGCTCGCCGCGATCGAGGCCAAGCTCGCAACGGACGGCGCGGCCAAGTCCTTCCAGCTCTTCACCGGCCACCGCAGCGACCGCAACCTGCGGATGTACCGCAAGCACGGCTACGCGCAGGTCTCCACGGAGCGCGTCGACGAGCGGCTCACCCTGGTGACCCTGCAGAAGGGCGCCGACGCGGGCGCGTTCGTGGCCAGCGCCTGACCAGCGTCCGTGCTCAGGTCCCGTGCGCAGGGCCCGGACTCCGGGCCCGGGCTACGCCGGCCGGTCGGCCGTACGCGCCTTGCGCAACCAGTACATGGCCGACAGCGGCAGCAGCACCGGGATGAACAGATAGCCGATCCCGTAGTCCGACCACACGGTGGCGTCGGGGAAGGCGGACGGCTCGACCAGCGTCCAGGTCCCGACGGTCAGCACGCCCACGAGCTCGGCGGCGCAGCACACCAGCGCCGCCCTGCGGGCCGTTTCGCCGCCGCGCACGAGTGAGTACGTGATGAAGCCGTAGACGAGGCCCGCGACCGCCGACAACGAGTAGGCGAGCGGGGCCTTGTCGAACTCCGTCGAGATCTGGACGGCGGAGCGCGACACGGCGCCGACGACCATCACGCCGTACAGCCAGAGCAGCAGCATGCCTGGGCCGCTGATCAGCCGGGTGCGCTTCTTCTCCGGGTTCTCCCGCCTCTCCTGAGGCGCGGTCCCGTTCTCCTCCGTGGCCGTCATCTCAGCCTCCCCAGATGTCATAGAGCCGCACCTCCAGTACGGCGAGGACGACACCGCCGGCCGCCACCGTGATCGATCCCCAGCGGGTGCGCTCCGCCAGCGACATGAAGCCCGCGGCCGGAATGCACGCGAAGGCACCGAGCAGATACGCCACGAAGATGGTCGTGCCCTGGTCGGGCTTCTCGCCGCGCGCCAGCTGGACGATTCCGACCACCAACTGGATCAGGGCGAGCAGTGTCACCACGGCCATGCCGATGAAGTGCCAGTCCTTGGTGGGCTGATCACGGTAGGCGGCCCAGCCGCACCAGGCGGCGAGCGCGAGCGCGGCGACGGCGGTCGCGACCGTCAGGGCATCAAGCATGCCGTGACCCTATTACGGGCCAAAAGGCCCGATGCCCTCGCCCCCGGGCTGCCCCGTAGGGTCGAGAGCATGAAGATCCATGCTGATGCCCTGCTGTTCGACAACGACGGGACGCTCGTCTCATCCCTCGAGTCGGTGAACCGGTGCTGGACACGATGGGCGCGTGAGTACGGGATCACCGCGGAGGACTTCGCCCGGATCGAACTGCACGGCCGCCCCGCCGTCGAGATAGCCGCCGACCTGCTGCCCGCCGACCTCGTCCCCGAGGCGCTCGCGCGCATCGAACTGCTGGAGGTCGAGGACGTCCCCGGCGGCGTCGTCCTGCTCCCCGGCACCGCCGCGTTCCTCGACTCGCTGCCGGCCGACCGCTGGGCCGTCGTCACCTCCGCCACCCGGCGACTGGCCGAGGCCCGGCTCGCCGAGGTCGGTATCCGGCCCAAGACGCTGATCTCCGCCGACGACATCACCCGCGGCAAGCCCGACCCCGAGCCCTACCTCCTCGCCGCCCGTGAACTGGGCGTGGACCCGGCCCGCTGCGTCGTCTTCGAGGACGCCCCGGCGGGCCTGCAGGCAGGTCGCGCCGCCGGGATGACCACCGTGGCGTTGGCCACAACCCACCAGGCGTCCGAGCTGGACGCGGACTTCGTGGTGAAGGACCTCTCGGCCTTGTCCGCACTGGTCACCGGCGGGGGAGTGGAGATCTCCACCCGCGGCTGAGAGGTGTCCACCGCTGTCCGTAATACGGACAGCGGTTCTGGCTCCCGCCTGTACGTCTGCTTTACTTGATCCCATGACCACGACGAGCAGCCGCATCCTTGCGACCGAGGCGACCATGACGCCCGGTGCTCGTTGTATGTGTCGAATGTGCGCCTTCTAGAGGGCCCCTGCACCACCGCCCCGTCTCGCGCCCCGAAGCGAGACCGCCGCGCCCTGCCCGTACCCCGTACGTGAGCGGCGTCGCCCCGCGCGCATGTTCTCCCCCGGATTCATCCGGTTCCATCGCCACCGCGAGAACCGTGTCGCGTTCCCGACCGAATGCACCCGTGCCGGCGCACACCCGCGCCCCGCACTCGACAGTGACGGAAACCCCCAGTGATCACGACAACGGGCCTCACCAAGGTCTACCGCTCGCGCGGCCGTGAAGTGACCGCCCTCGACGGCGTCGATCTGCATGTCCGCGAAGGCGAGGTGTACGGCGTCATCGGCCAGTCCGGCGCCGGCAAGTCCTCCCTCATCCGCTGCGTCAACCTTCTGGAGCGTCCCACCGCCGGCACGGTCACCGTCGCCGGACAGGACCTCACCGCGCTCGTCGGCCGCGGCCCGCGCGCGGGCAAGGAACTCCGCCAGGCCCGCAGCCGTATCGGCATGGTCTTCCAGCACTTCAACCTGCTGTCCTCGCGCACCGTGCAGGACAACGTCGAGCTGCCGCTCGAAATCCTTGGCCTGTCGGGGAAGGAACGATCCTCCAAGGCGCTCGGGCTGCTCGACCTGGTCGGTCTCTCCGACAAGGCCAAGGCCTACCCGGCCCAGCTCTCCGGCGGCCAGAAGCAGCGCGTCGGCATCGCCCGCGCCCTGGCCGGCGACCCCAAGGTGCTGCTCTCCGACGAGGCCACCAGTGCCCTCGACCCCGAGACCACCCGCTCCATCCTCCAGCTGCTGCGCGACCTGAACCGGCAGCTGGGCCTGACCGTCCTGCTCATCACCCACGAGATGGACGTCGTCAAGACGATCTGCGACTCGGCCGCGCTCATGGAGAAGGGCCGCATCGTCGAATCCGGCACCGTCAGCGAGCTGCTCGCGACCCCCGGCTCCGAACTCGCCGGGGCGCTCTTCCCGGTGAGCGGCGAGCCGTCCGGCGACGACCGCACCGTCATCGACGTCACCTTCCACGGCGAGGCCGCCACCCAGCCCGTCATCTCGCAGCTCTCGCGCACGTACAACATCGACATCTCGATCCTCGGCGCCGCGATGGACACCGTCGCAGGCAAGCAGGTCGGCCGGATGCGCATCGAACTGCCCGGCCGCTACGAGGAGAACGTCGTGCCGATCGGGTTCCTGCGCGAGCAGGGCCTGCAGATCGACATCCAGGGCCAGCAGCCCGTACTCGTGAAGGACGGTGCCAGGTGACCTGGTCGGAGATGCAGCCCCTGCTGTCCCAGGCGTGTTGGGACACGCTCTACATGGTCGGCTGGTCCACGCTGATCGCGATCGTCGGCGGTCTGCCGCTCGGTGTTCTGCTCGTCCTGACCGACCGCGGCGGACTCCTGCAGAACGTCCTCGTGAACAAGGTCATCGGGCAGGTCGTGAACATCGCCCGCTCGCTGCCGTTCATCATCCTGATGGTCGCGCTGATGAACTTCACGCGCACGATCACGGGAACGACCATCGGACGCGAGGCCGCGATCGTGCCGCTCGCCGTCGGCGCGATCCCGTTCTTCGCGCGCCTGGTCGAGACGGCGGTCCGCGAAGTGGACGGCGGTCTCGTCGAGGCCGTGCAGTCCATGGGCGGCAACACCTGGACCGTCGTGCGCAAGGTGCTCGTACCGGAGTCGCTGCCGTCGCTGATCTCCTCCGCGACCACCACGATCGTCGCCCTCATCGGTTACTCGGCGATGGCCGGCACCGTCGGCGCCGGCGGACTCGGCGACATCGCCATCCGCTACGGCTACCAGCGCTTCGAGACCGGACTGATGTGGATCACCGTGGCGATCCTCGCGGTCGTCATCTCCCTCATCCAGTTCGCCGGCGACTACGCGGCCCGCACCCTGCACCGGCGCGGCGGCCACTCCGGCGCCGCACCGAAGCTGCGGCTGCTGAAGGCCAAGGAGCCCGCCACCGCGGAGGTCGGCAAGGTCGCCTGAGGCCGCCCGAACACCCCCTTCTGGTTCTCCCCCCACCCGCAGATTTCCCCGTAACCACCCACCACGGGGTTGCTCCACCCTTAAGGAAAGGCACTTTTCGTGCGTAACACCGCCAAGATCACCACCGCAGTCCTCGCCGCCGGAGCCCTCACCCTCGGCCTCTCCGCCTGCGGCTCGGACAAGAGCAGCAGCGCCTCCGACACCAGCGGTCCGCTGGTCGTCGCCGCGAGCCCCACCCCGCACGCCGAGATCCTCGACTACATCAAGGACAACCTGGCGAAGAAGGCCGGCCTCGACCTGCAGGTCAAGGAGTTCACGGACTACGTCACGCCGAACACGGCGACCGAGGACGGGTCCGTCGGCGCCAACTACTTCCAGAACCAGCCGTACCTCGACGACTTCAACAAGAAGAACGGCACCCACATCGTGCCCGTCGTCACGGTCCACCTGGAACCGCTCGGTCTCTACTCCCACAAGATCAAGAAGACCGACGAGCTCAAGAGCGGTGCGACGGTCGCCGTCCCGAACGACACGGTCAACGAGGCACGGGCGCTCAAGCTGCTCGCCTCCAAGGGACTCATCACGCTCAAGGACGGCGCGGGCAACAGCGCGACCACCCAGGACATCGCGAAGAACCCGAAGAACCTCAAGTTCAAGGAGCTGGAGGCGGCCCAGACCCCGCGCTCCCTGGACGACGTCGACGCCGCGGTGATCAACGGCAACTACGCCATCTCCTCCGGTCTCAAGCCGGCCAAGGACGCGCTCTTCCTGGAGTCCGCGACGAACAACCCCTACGGCAACTTCCTCGCCGTCAAGAAGGGCAACGAGAGCGACCCGCGGGTGAAGAAGCTCGCCAAGCTCCTCACCTCGCCCGAGGTCAAGAAGTTCATCGAGGACAAGTACGCCGGTTCGGTCATCCCGTCGTTCTAGTTCCGGTCATCCCGTCGTTCCGGTCGGGTCACCGTACGGGGTCCACTCCATCACTGGGAGTGGACCCCGTGGTGCAGTTCGGTGGCCTCATGCTGCATGCTGGGCAGTTCAGCGGGCCCGAAGGATCCGAGGGCCCGACGTCCCCGACGGTTACGGAGCGGCGCATGATCAGCACCTTCCCCGACATCTCCATCAGCACGGAGCGGTTGGTCCTGCGTGCGCTCGACGAGGACGACATCCCCTCCCTGGCCGCGATGATGAACGACGAGCAGGTCGGGGCCTGGACCGACGTGCCCCAGCCCTACACCGAGGACAGGGCCCGCATCTGGATCACCGAGTACGCGCCCGCCGAACGCGCGGCGGGCCGGGGACTCGACCTCGCCGTCACCGAGTTCCTCACCCAGCGCCTGGTCGGCATCGTGCAGCTCGCCAAGACCGACTGGCATGTGCGCTCCACCGAACTGTCGTACGTCATCGCCCCCTGGGCCCGCGGCGAGGGCTACGCCTCCGAGGCGGCGCTCGCCACCGCCCGATGGCTCTTCCGCGACCAGAGGTTCGAGCGCATCGAACTGCGCACGGCGGCCGACAACACCGCCTCCCAGCAGGTCGCCCAGAAGATCGGCTGCATCAGCGAGGGCGTCCTGCGCAACGCCTGTATAGCGCACACCCGCACCGAGGACGGCCGCTGGGTGGACGTACGCACCGACTTCATCGTCTGGAGCCTCCTCCCGGAGGACCTCGACGGAGTCGGCGACCAGCTCGCCGACACGGGTGGTTTCACGTCGTTCTCCGACTGGAACTGAACCGGCGGGATTCCCCGCGCCGAATCCGGGGACGCCCCGCACGGCGTTCCGAAGAACCGCGCCCACCCGGCAGATATCTGTGCGCCCGCACCCAGCGACACCAGGTACCCTCACGGAGCCCGCCCGCGGGCTGCCCACCGACGACCTGCGAAAACCTTCTGGAGACTGACGACGATGGCCGACCGGGTCACGGTGATCGGCTGGGACGGCTCGCCCTTGACCGCCGCGGCGCGCTCCGCCCTCGGCGCGGCCACTCTGGTCGCCGGAGCGGCGCACCACCTGGCGCTCCCCGAGGTACCCCGGGCCGCCGAACGCATCCGCCTCGGCAGCGTCTCCCTCGCCGCCCGCCGTATCGCGGGCCACCGCGGCAGCGCCGTCGTCCTCGCCGACGGCGACCCAGGCTTCTTCGGAGTCGTACGCACCCTGCGCGCCCCCGAGTTCGGCCTGGAGGTCGAAGTCGTGCCCGCCGTCTCCTCGGTGGCCGCCGCCTTCGCCCGAGCCGGCATGCCCTGGGACGACGCCCAGGTGGTCGTGGCGCACCGCCGCACCCTGCGCCGCGCGGTGAACGTCTGCCGCGCCCACACCAAGGTCGCCGTCCTCACCTCGCCCGGCGCCGGCCCCGCCGAACTCGGCCTGCTCCTCGAAGGAGTCCACCGCACCTTCGTCATCTGCGAGGAACTCGGCACCGCGAGCGAGCGGGTCACCATCCTCACCTCCGACAAGGCCGCCGACCACACCTGGCGCGACCCCAACGTCGTCATCGTCATCGGCGGCTTCGTGGCCGCGGCCGAGGACGGCGGCTGGATCGCCGGGCGCGACCCGGGCACCGGACCGCGCGGCTGGGCGCTGCCCGCCCAGGCGTACGGCGGCGCACTGGGCGAAGGCGAAACGGATCTGCTGCGCGCCGCCCAACTCGCCCGGCTGGGCCCGCGGGTCGGAGACCTCGTGTGGGACATCGGCTCCGGCAGCGGCGCCTTCGCCACCGAGGCGGCGCGCACCGGCGCGGCGGTCATCGCCGTCGACCGCAACCCCGGCTCCTGCGCCCGCACCGAGGATTCCGCCCGCCGCTACGGCGTCCAGATGCAGATCGTGCACGGCACCGCGCCGCACGTCCTGGAGAACCTCCCCGAACCCGATGTCGTACGCGTCGGCGGCGGGGGAGTGCAGGTCGTCTCGGCCGTCGCCGACCGCCGTCCGCAGCGCATCGTGACGCACGCGGCGACCCGGGACGCGGCCGAACTCGTGGGCCGCGATCTGACCGAGCACGGATATCAGGTCGAATGCGCCCTCATCCAGTCCGTCGAACTCGACACAAGGGCCTGGACGGAGACCGAGCGGAGCGTCGCGTTCCTGCTCACAGGCCGTCTGCCCGATCGCAACCCGTGATCCTGTTGTCGTACTGCGCGCGGTAGGCTGGCCGATCGTTGTACCGCTCCCGGGTGATCGGCCTTTCGTGGGCCAATGTCCGGAAAACGCGCCCGTTTTGAGGCGAGTGTGGTACGGCAGAACCGGAGGACGCGCAACGTGGCGCAGTCCACAGCGGGCCGTCGCGGATCAAGCTGTCGCGAGGGTCGGACGACCGGGACAATGCCAGTTAATGGCTTTGTCGTCTTTGTTGGCCGGTCGTTCGTGCCGCTGGGCGCGCACGCTCGTTCTTCACTGCGGGGCGGTCGGTGCGCCGTTCCGGGCGAGCAGGACTTGGAAGCACTAACCGATGGGCGAGGGGTACGCATGACCGACACCGGCCAGGTCCCGGGCGAGGGACTGCCGGAGAACGCAGGCATGGTGGAGCAGCCGGGCGTCCCCGCCCCGGGCGTGTACACCTTCCTCGACCCCTCCGAGAACCCCGCCGAGGACGACGACCTGCTTCTCATGCCAGGCGCACAGGGAGCGTGGGGCAACGAGGTGGCCCCGCCGCCCCCGCAGCCCCTCGTCCAGGAACAGCCTCTCGTCCATGAGCCGGGTCCGCACGAGACGGCCGGCCGGGACAGCGGTTCACTCGACCTCAGTGGCGTCCGCGTGCCCGGCCCCGCGGCCGCCCCGCAGCCGACGGCACCGCGCCGCCCGCTGCACCTCGGCCCGCCGACTCCGGACGGCTCCGCGAGCCCGGTGCGCTCGCTCGCCGACCGCGGCCCCGCCGCCGCGCCCGTGGCCACCCCGACGAGCCCCGTGGCTCCCCCAACTCCGGTACGGCACGCGGGTCCTCCGACGGCCGGTCCCGAGTATCTCGACGTACCGCAGCTCTCCGAGATCCCGCCGCAGGGCGCGGTGCCGTGGGGAGCGCCGCCGGTGGGTCCCGAGGGGACGGCCGCAGAAACGGTCGTCCCGTCGGCCGTCCAGGGCCCGGAAGCCGGAGTGGTCGCCGAGGCGGCGCCGGCGGAGGAGGTTCCGGAGGCCGCCGAGGCCGCGGAATTCGCCCCGGTTCCCCAGCTTGCGGAGGCGGTCGAAGCGGTCGGGGCTCAGGGACTCGCGCAGGTGCCCCAGGCCCCGGAGACCGCCCACACGCCCGAGGCGTCGGAGGGCCACCTCGTCCAGCAGGCCGTGGAGGTCGTGCCGAGCCCCGAGGCCGAGCCGAGCCTCGAGACCGTGTCGGGCTTCGAGACGGCGCCGGGCTCTGAGGCCACGCCCGCGCCGGACGGCTTCCCGGCCCCCGAGGTCCCGGAGGCGACTCCCGCTTCGACGCCCTTCCCGGTCGCCCAGGACCTCCCGCACGCGGCGCCGACCGTGGACGACACCGCCGGGCACCTTGCCGGCGCCCCGGCACAGGTTTCCGAGGCGGGCGAGCAGGTGCTCCAGCCCGCGCAGGACCCGCAGTCGACGCCCGCGGCCGAGCCGGGGGCCACCGAACAGGCTCCCCAACTCGCGGACCAGGCCCCGCACCTCGCCGAGCCCGCCGCCCAGGCGGTGGACCAGGCGCCCCACTTCCCGGCCCAGGACGCCCAGTTCCCGGAAGCCGGTGTCCATATCCCGGACCTCGTGGTCCAGTTGGCGGACACCGGCGTGGAGCCCGTGTCCCCCGCGGAGGCCGCGCAGCCGGAGTTCGCCCCGGAGCCCCTCGTGGTGTCCGCCGCCCAGGCAGCCGCCGAGGCGCAGGCGCAGGTGGCGCGCGCCGCGGACGACTCGTACGGACAGGCGGTCCCCGGCGTCGAGGCCTTCCCGGTGCAGGCCGCGCAGTTCGTGGCCCCCGCCGAGGCCCACGCCGCGTTCGCCGAGGCCGGTGCCGGTGTACCGGTCGGTGTCGCCGCCCACGCACAGGCGCCGCACGCGGCCACGAACCAGTCGCACGGCGAGCACCACCCCGGCGACACGGCAGGCGCACCCGGAGTCCAGGGCGCCCCCCTGGACTCCGCCGCGGACCAGCCCCTCGGCCAGTTCGTGCCCGTCGAGGGCACGGTGCCGACGACCCCGCACCTCGCCCCGACCCCGCCGCACGCCATGACCGTGCCGCCGCTGCCCACTCAGGAGCGGCCCCCGGCCGAAGAGCCCCCGGCCCTGGCCCAAGCCGTGGCAGCGGAGAGCCAGGAGGCTCACCCCGCCCCTCTCGCCGAGGCGGAGCCCGCCATCGAGGCGGAGGCCCTCGCCTCGGTTCCCGCGCCCCGCGAGGCCGAAGCCGAGACACCCCCCGTACCGGAGCCGTTCGAGGCGGACCCGGAGCCCGTAGTAGTCACACAGCAAGCGGACGACCTGGACACCCAGGTCGCCGACCAGGAAGAGAGCACGGCCGCAGTGGAAGACGTACGAGAGTCCACCGGCCCGGCGGCCCCCGGCTACGACGACGCCGAGCGCGAGGCCGTGCTGCGCGTGATGCGCGAGCGCCGCGACATCCGCAACGGCTTCCGCAGCGACCCGATCCCGCACGACGTGCTGCTGCGGGTCCTGGAGGCCGCGCACACCGCGCCGTCCGTCGGCCACTCCCAGCCCTGGGACTTCGTCGTCATCCGCTCCGCCGAGACCCGGCGCACGATGCACGAACTGGCCGCCCGTCAGCGCGAGGCGTACGCCAAGTCGCTGCCCAAGGGGCGCGCGAAGCAGTTCAAGGAACTGAAGATCGAGGCCATCCTCGACACGCCGGTGAACATCGTCGTCACCGCCGACCCGACCCGCGGCGGCCGTCACACCCTGGGCCGTCACACCCAGCCCCAGATGGCCCCGTACTCCTCCGCGCTCGCGGTCCAGAACCTGTGGCTCGCGGCCCGCGCCGAGGGTCTCGGCGTCGGCTGGGTCAGCTTCTTCGACGAGCGCGAGATGGTCCGCGCCCTCGGCCTGCCCGAGCACCTGGACGTGGTGGCGTACCTCTGCGTCGGCTACGTCGACGAGTTCCCCGAGGAACCCGAGCTGATGCAGGCCGGCTGGTCCAAGCGCCGCCCGCTGTCCTGGGTCGTGCACGAGGAGACGTACGGCCGTCGCGCGCTGCCCGGTGAGGAGCCGCACGACCTGCTCGCCGAGACGGTCTCCAACATCCGCCCGCTGGACGCGAAGGCGCTCGGCGAGGCGTGGGAGCGCCAGAAGCGGATGACAAAGCCCGCGGGCGCGCTCGGCATGCTGGAGATCATCTCCGCGCAGTTGTCCGGCCTGTCCCGGATGTGTCCGCCGCCGATCCCGGAGCCCGCCGCCGTCGCGATCTTCGCGGGCGACCACGGCGTGCACGCCCAGGGCGTCACCCCCTGGCCACAGGAGGTCACCGGCCAGATGGTGGCCAACTTCCTGGGCGGCGGCGCGGTCTGCAACGCCTTCGCCAACCAGGTGGGCGCCGAGGTCTGCGTCATCGACGTGGGCGTCGCCTCCGACCTCCCCGCTACCCCGGGTCTCCTCCCGCGCAAGGTCCGTGCGGGCACCGCCGACATGACGACCGGCCCCGCGATGACCCGCGAAGAGGTCACGGCCGCCATCGAAGTGGGCATCGAGACAGCCCGCGACCTCGTGGCGGCCGGCAACAAGGCCCTGCTGACCGGCGAGATGGGCATCGCCAACACGACGGCGTCGGCGGCCCTGATCTCCGTCTTCACGGACACCGACCCGTCCGAGGTGACGGGCCGCGGCACCGGCATCAACGACGAGACCCTTGCCCGCAAGACCGAGGTCGTGCGCCGCGCCATCGAACTCCACCAGCCGGACCCGGCCGACCCCATCGGCGTCCTCGCCGCGATCGGCGGCCTCGAACATGCCGCCATGGTCGGCCTGCTCCTCGGCGGCGCCTCCCTGCGTACGCCGGTGATCCTGGACGGCGTCAGCGCCGGCGCCGCCGCCCTCGTGGCCCGTGCCATCGCCCCCGAGGTCCTCGCGGCCTGCATCGCGGGCCACCGCAGCGCCGAGCCCGGCCACGTCGCCGCCCTGAACAAGCTGGGCCTGCGCCCCCTGGTCGACCTGGACCTGCGCCTCGGCGAGGGCACGGGCGCCCTGCTGGCCCTGCCGGTGGTCCAGAGCGCGGCGAGGGCGATGCACGAGGTGGCGACGTTCGACTCCGCAGGGGTCACCGAGAAGTAGGCCGACGACGCGCCCGCTTGCGCGGGGGCCGGGGGGCCCAGCCCCTCACGCGGCCCAGCCGCACAGTGCCACTGCCGGGACGGGGCGGGCTTGGGGAAGGAGCCCCTCCCGCCCCGCCGTATCGTGGACCCGCATCCAAAACAGCACGTCAAGGCCGCTCCAGCCGAGCGCAGCGGCCCCGTACGAGGAGCCGCACCGTCATGGCCGAAAACCCCGCCTACCCCGTAGGCCTCCGCCTCACCGGCCGCCGCGTAGTCGTCCTCGGCGGCGGCCAGGTCGCCCAGCGCCGCCTCCCGGCGCTCATCGCGGCAGGCGCGGACATCCACGTCGTGTCACCCGAGGCCACCCCCTCCGTCGAGGCGATGGCGGACGCGAGTGAGATCACCTGGACGAGGCGCCCGTACGAGGACGGCGACCTCGCCGACGCCTGGTACGCACTGATCGCGACCAGTGACCGGCAGGCGAACGCGGACGCCTCCGCCGAGGCGGAGCGCCACCGCGTCTGGTGCGTCCGCTCCGACGACGCCGACGCGGCGACCGCCTGGACCCCGGCGACCGGCCACAGCGAGGGCGTCACGGTCGCCGTCCTCACCACGAACGCCAAGGGCCGCGACCCCCGCCACACAGCGGCGATCCGCGACGCGGTGGTCGAGGGCCTGCGCGACGGCACCCTGGTGGCCCCCCACCACCGCACCCGCACCCCGGGTGTCGCCCTGGTCGGCGGCGGCCCCGGCGACCCCGACCTGATCACGGTCCGCGGCCGCCGACTGCTCGCCGAGGCCGACGTGGTCATCGCCGACCGTCTGGGCCCGCGTGACCTGCTCGCCGAACTCCCGCCGCACGTCGAGGTGATCGACGCGGCGAAGATCCCCTACGGCCGGTACATGGCCCAGGAGGCCATCAACAACGCGCTCATCGAGCACGCGAAGCAGGGCAAGTCGGTCGTCCGGCTCAAGGGCGGCGACCCGTTCGTCTTCGGCCGTGGCATGGAAGAGGCCCAGGCGCTCGCCGAGGCGGGCATCGTCTGCACGGTCGTCCCCGGCATCTCAAGTTCGATCTCGGTGCCGGGTGCGGCCGGTATCCCGGTCACCCACCGGGGTGTCGCACATGAGTTCACCGTGGTCAGCGGCCATGTCGCCCCTGACGACGAGCGATCCCTCGTCGACTGGCCGGCCCTCGCCCGACTGCGCGGCACGCTCGTCGTCCTCATGGGCGTCGACAAGATCGGCAGGATCGCCGAGACCCTGATCGCGCACGGCAAGCCCGCCGACACCCCGGTCGCCCTGGTCCAGGAGGGCACGACCGCCGCCCAGCGCCGCGTCGACGCGACCCTGGCCACGGTCGCCGAGACCGTACGCACCGAGGACGTGAAGCCCCCGGCGGTGATCGTCATCGGCGAGGTCGTGAACGTGGGTGTGCACAGCCCGCTGAACGCTTCCGAGTAACCACCGGTAACCCAACCCGTGCCCAGCCGTTGGCACCGCACCCAGGACAAGGCAGTATCACCCTGTGGCCGATCTCATCACCGTTGAGAACCCCGACGACCCGCGTCTGCGTGACTACACGGGCCTGACCGACGTGGAGCTGCGCCGCAAGCGCGAACCCGTCGAGGGCCTGTTCATCGCCGAGGGCGAGAAGGTCATCAGACGCGCCAAGGACGCCGGGTACGAGATGCGCTCGATGCTCCTGTCCGCCAAGTGGGTCGACGTCATGCGCGATGTCATCGACGAGCTCCCGGCCCCGGTGTACGCGGTCAGCCCGGAGCTCGCCGAACAGGTGACCGGCTACCACGTGCACCGCGGCGCGCTCGCGTCCATGCAGCGCAAGCCGCTGCCGACGGCCGAGGAACTCCTGCGGTCCGCACGCCGGGTGGTCGTCATGGAGGCGGTCAACGACCACACCAACATCGGCGCGATCTTCCGCTCCGCCGCGGCCCTCGGCATGGACGCGGTCCTGCTCTCCCCGGACTGCGCGGACCCGCTCTACCGCCGCTCCGTGAAGGTCTCGATGGGCGCGGTCTTCTCGGTCCCGTACGCCCGTCTCGAGACCTGGCCCAAGGGCCTGGAGACGGTCCGCGACGCCGGCTTCAACCTGCTCGCCCTCACCCCGGACGAGAAGGCGAGGTCCCTGGACGAGGCGGCCCCGCACCGGATGGACCGGGTCGCGCTGATGCTGGGCGCGGAGGGCGACGGCCTGTCCACGAAGGCCCTGATGGCGGCGGACGAATGGGTCCGCATCCCGATGGCCCACGGCGTCGACTCGCTCAACGTCGGCGCGGCGGCAGCGGTCGCCTTCTACGCGGTGGCGACGGGCCGCCCACAGCCGTAGGGCCTGTCGGCCTCAGCCGTCCTCGCTGATCCGGCTGCGGTACTGCGCGGCCATCAGATCGCCGGGAGGCCGCGCGTAGGACGACTGCTCCTGTCGTACGTCCTTCCGTGTGCCCCCGTCTTCCAGCCCGCGTGCCGGCCCCTGGCAGCCCTGCGCCGCCGCGATGCCCAGCGCGACGAGCAGCGTCACCACGACGAACACGAAGAGCCGCTGACGCAGCAGTCGCGGATTGGCCGGCCGCCGCCCGGTCCCCGTCGTCCGGGGTGCGGGACGCCCGGCGCCGCTGCGGGGCGCGGGCCTGCTGCCGGATCGTCCGGTACTCCGGGCGGGCGCGGGTCGCGCACCCGGCTGCGACGGCCGTGAGCCCCCGTTGGTGCCGCCCGTGCGCGGCGGCGGTGTGCCCTGCGGGCGGCGCTGGGTGGGCTGCTCGGCGTACTGCTCGGCGAGGCGCCCCGTCGGCCGGTCGGGATCATTGCGCTGCGCGGGCGGGCGGACATCCGCCATGCCCTGCGCCTCGCGGGCCGCGATCTCCTTGAGCCGCAGGGAGAGTTGGAGCGTGCTGGGGCGCTCCTCGGGGTCCTTGGCCAGACAAGCGCGGACGAGCGGAGCCAGCGCGTCCGGAACACCGTGCAACTGCGGCTCCTCGTGCACCACCCGGTACAGCATCACTTCGGAACTGCCGTGTCCGAAGGGCGAGTCGTTGGTCGCCGCGTACGCCAACGTGGCGCCGAGCGCGAACACGTCGGTGGCCGGGGTGACGGCGGCGCCGCGCACCTGCTCGGGCGCGAGGAACCCGGGCGAGCCGACCGCCGTACCGACGTGCGTCAGGGTGCTCGCCCCCGTCGCCCAGGCGATGCCGAAGTCGATGATCCGCGGCCCCTTCGGGGACAGCAGGATGTTGGACGGCTTGAGGTCCCGGTGCACGACACCGGCCTCGTGCACGGCGACGAGCCCCTCGGACAGCGCGGCCCCGACGGCGGCCACGTCGGCGGCCGACATCGGGCCCTCCTCGGCGACCTTGTCGTGCAGCGAGGGCCCCGGCACGTACTGCGTGGCGAACCACGGCCGGTCCGCCTCGAGATCGGCGGCCACGAGCCGCGCCGTGCAGCCGCCCCTGATCCGCCGGGCCGCGGAGACCTCGCGGGCGAACCGTGACCGGAACTCCTGATCCTCCGCCAGATCCGGTCGGATCACCTTCAACGCGACCCGCTGGCCACGGCGGTCGGAGCCCAGGTAGACCACGCCCATCCCACCCGCGCCGAGCCGTCTGTGAAGCCTGAACGAGCCGACGACACGCGGGTCCTCGCGCCTCAGGCGCATCATCGCCATGTCCATCCCCGCTGCCCGGTCCGTTTGACGAGCCACAGCTTACGTTTCCGCAGCCGGGTGCGCGCAGAGGCCGCGCCCTCACGGCCCGATCGATTGTCAGTGCCGGGTGGGAAACTTGAAAGACGGTCAGGGAATGAGCGAACAGGACTGCTTTGGGCCGCCTGTGATCCCAACCGTCCGTCGCAGAAGGGGGATTGAACCTGTGAAGGGTGATCGCGTGGAGATAGTCGTGGACGCCGGGGACACGACGCGTACGTACGAGGTGGTGGCGAGCAGGGCGGGTCGCAGAGTGGAGACCGCGGTGCGCCGGGGGGTGGTGGAAGTGAGCGAAGTCACCCGAAACGGATCAGTGGTGCGCACCGCCCGCTTCATGGCGACGCGGGTGCTGGCGCTGGTCGAGCAGCCGGTGCCGAGGGAGGACAGCTCGGAACAGTCGGGGCACACCGGACGCCCCCTCCGGGAAGACCCTGAGACCTAGGTCCTCATCTCCACCCAGGGGAGTACACCGCAGGTCATCGCTCATCCTCCGGGAGGCCCGGCAATCGGTACGAGGGCATGACGACCGATCGCCGCCGCACCCATAGATTTGAGGTCAAGCGGCGGGTGCAGCACTCGTCCCCCGAGGTCAGACACCCGCCGCTGCCAACCACATAGATGCTCGGTCAGGAGAGGGACCATGGCCCACACGGCACCGCGGACGGCGATCCGCACAGGACGCAAGGCGTACAGCGCCGCGTTCCGCCCGCGTCGTCAGGGTCAGCGCCACCCCTTGGTGGCGACAGCGATGGTCCTTCCCCTGGCGGCCCTGCTCGTAGTCGTCTTCGGCGGCTGGGACGCGGTGGTCACACAAGCGTCGTCCGTGGGCGTGATGCTGGGGCGCTGAGCGGCGCCCCAGGCCCGGAAGAGCGGTCCGGGCGGGGACATCCGGCCATGAAACCCCGTGGGGACGGGGGTGCGGCGGACGGCACAAATGCCCGCGCAGCTGGGGAGCTGCGCGGGCATTGTTCTGCCCTGACACGGGTGCGGGCGCCGAGTTCCCTGACTACGGGCCGACGGGGGCTGACCGCGCCGTTCCCCGCGTCCCTGAGGGGGCGCTGCGCGCATCTTCAGTCCGTCCGGCGTTCGGGGACGAGGCCGTCAGGCCGACGGGGCAGCGGGGCGATGGGGCACCGGGGCGCAGCCCCGTGCCCCAGGGGCACGGGGAACTGCGCGACCGGCCCCCCCCCCCCCCCCCCCCCCCCAACCCCCCCCGGGGGCGGGGGGGGCCCCCCCGGGATGGGCGGCAGGGGCGGGGGGGCCCCGGGGGGGGGTACGTACGCTCGCGGGGTAACG
>NZ_JBEYFS010000118.1:0-36213 GCF_040634475.1 Streptomyces sp. NPDC007095 | reverse complement strand
CGCGGAGCGGGATATGCAGCGCTGGCGCGCTGCATAGAGCGCGAATTGCGCAAGCGCAATTCGAATTCCGGCGCAAGCGCCGGAATGGAATTCCGTAAACGGAATTCCGAAAGGAAGCAATTCGCGCAAGCGCGAATTGAGGGCACCCGCGCAAGCGCGGTCGCCGGGGCTGGCAGCAAGGGGAGGTGCATCACGCTCGCGCCTGTGTAGGGCTTGGGAATCCCAGCCACCACCCCTGTAACGGAGGTGACGGACCGTCGGCCTGACGGGGTGCCGGCCCCACCGTAGTGACGGGCTCCGCTGCGCTCCACCCGCCCCCCCAACTCCCGATGCCATCCGCTCGCGTTGACAAATACCCGGCGGACATACACGTCAACCCGCCACAGCGGGACGGAATCCGTTGACGCATCACCCGAGAGAGCGAGCATGCATCACGGGTGATGCATCACCGTTACTTCCTGTGTAGCGTTTGGGCTCCAGCTGCACCACCCCTGACCGCTGCTAAAACCACCGGTGGAATGCAAAGGCCCTGAATTGCTCAGCCACAGAACGGAAGCCCCGATATGGGCGCGTCAGAATTCGGCGTGCGGAGGTACCGAAGCCGAACGGCCCCTCGGGCCGGGCGGCGGAACCCGCCACCGGCCACGCCTGCTGGTGCTGCTTGTCCGTCACGGTCGGTACCACCCGAGACTCAGAGCCGCTGGTGCCGCCTACGGTCCGCAGGCTGCCCACGGAGCCGCACGCGAAGCCGCCTCAGCCATCGAGGCTCAACGTGTACGCACACGAGCGGACCTCAGCCACCTGATATATACGCAGATCAAGAACCCGCTGGTCAGAGCCGTGCGGATCGCGCGATGTGCCACTCCAGCCGGTACATATCGCGGTCGATGTGTCTCGACTGAGGGGGCACATCGACCCTCCAGTGTCAACTAGAGGCGACACTCAGCGAGCGGCCGTGTCAACTAGAGGCGACATCTGCGATGTGCTGTGTCCAGTGGGTCGCCCGCCTGAAGAGTCAGGGGGGAGATCTGTCCCCCCTGGGGGGACACAACTCTTGCGGCATGTCGTGTCGAAGCGACATCCATGTCAAGCAGAGGTGACATACTGCCCGTGCGACTGAAGATCGAGAACGGAGAGCAGTCTCGTGCCGAGTGAGCCGCAGCGCCGCCGTACAAGCCCTCCAGGGGCGCCGCAGCCGAAGTTGCCGCTGAACGATCCGGCCGACGCCTGGGACGTGCCGCTACGGCCCATCAAGGATCTTGACGAGGTCGCCCGTCGCTACCCGGGGCGCAAGCTCTCCCTCGACAGCGAGCGCAAGCCGCTGGAGTTCTATGGACCGCCCGACCAGCCGAACGCGTTCTCCATGGACAGCCTGGAGTTCTTCCTGGTCATCTGTCAGTTCTTCCGCGAGGCGCTCCCGCTGCGGCTCATCCTGCTGATGATCGCCTGCCAGAAGGCCGGCGGCCGGATCCCCCTGACGCAGGAAGAGATGGCGACCGTCCTGGACGTGGCGCGCACGAAGGTGAACGAGGCTCTGGGTGAGATCATGTCCCACGGCATCGTCTTCCGGGTGAAGCGCGGGGTCTATCAGTTCAACCCGCCCTACAGCTACCGCGTAGCCGAGTTCATCCCGGGCACCGAGACCATGGAGCCCGAGTACCTCAAGGTCGACCAGCACCTGACCCTCACGAAGATCCGCGAGGACCAGAACCTGCCCGACTTGGTGCGCTTCCCCTCACTGGAGAAGATGAGGCAGGAGATCGAGCGGCTGCGTAAGGAACGGGCAGACGAGCGCGCCCGCCGCCGCCAGGAGCGGGCGCAGGGCAAGGAGAAGGGGGCCGAACAGTGAGCGGTCTGCATTTTGCCGCCGTCAACGCGGAAGGCATCGTCGCCGATCTCGATCTGCTGCCCGCGGCCTACCGCGTGCTGCTGAAGCTGCGCGCCCACAGCGAGCCCGGCGGCCGCATCGAGATCGACCAGGTCACCATCGCCCAGATGCTCGGACTGAGCCGGGCCGCCGTCAACGCGGCCATGCGAGACCTGGACCTGGCGCAGCTCGTGAAGAAACAGCGGGCCGGCGTCTACCAGCTCCACCCCATGCTCGCCGCCTACCTCTCCCCCGAGGACGCCGTCGCGGCCGTGAAGACGATGCCGAAGAACGAGCGGCTGAACTCCCCCGGCTTCGTCGACCGCTACAAGAGGGCCGTCACCGCCTACCAGGACCAGCTCGCCGAGAAACGCCGCCAGAAGGAAGACGCCAAGCGCCGCCAGGCCCTCAAAGCCGTCTCCTGACTCGCCCGGCCGGCCTCGCGATACGGCGCTGCACCCACGGTGCAGCACCGTTCTCGTCTGCAGAGCGATACACGCTCCCCCCCTCTGCGGGATCCGGGGCTCCCAGTAGTACTCGCGGAAAAACAGGGTCACCGACGAGACTTTGTGACCTGCACGGTTACTCGGTTCTCTCTGTGGAGATCCCGTGGTCGAGTAAGCGAAATCCCGGCTGAGGACAGATAGTGGTGGGGTTTCCGGGGCATCACTCCTCGGGGGTGCGGAAGTGCTGTACCTCCAATTCCCGGTTTGCTAGACGGTCGACGGCCAAGGCCAAATCGGCAGAGCTGAGTCTTTCCAGGTCATCGGGAGGCAATGAGGGCGCCTCTCCCTGTTCGGCTGCTTTGAGGTATGCGCGACGCAGCTCCGACTTGAACCAGTTCGCATCTCGCAGATCTTCGTTCTCAAGCTGCTGCCGGCGACGTCGCGGGCCCCAGTCTCGAATAATTCCGAGAATTGCGCTCAGCCCCGCCACGCCGCCAAGAGCAGTGATGATCTCCACCACGAACGGGTTGCTGTATGTGATGGAGCCGAATCGGTACGGCACGTCGGGGAGACGCCGCACCATCTCGCCTGAACGCAACTGACCCGTGAGTCTTGACAGCGGATCGTAGCGCTGGCTTGAGCCGAGCAGGAGCCAGTAGAGCGAATGCGAGCGACGGCCAGGAGGAAAGTACAACCACTCCTCTAGATCACGCTCAAGGAGCTCGAGATCGCGCCCCTCCAGTGCGAGTGGGAGCTCTCTCCGGCGAGCTTCCTCCACAAGAGCAGTGACTCCACCTTCTCGCACGAGCTGCAACATGTAGGCGTCGGCTTCTGCCTCAGCCACATGGGTCGCCACTTCGAGGGCGCCCTGAGCAACCACATTGAGGTCTGCGACCAACCCAGCCACCACGGGGACGGGGGCCCATGATCCCACTTCAAGCGTCACCGTGAACACGTCTGCCACAGCCAGCGAGCCTCGCACGCCTAAACGGCGACCGCCGCGCTGACGGCCACGAAGCACGCATTCCGTCACCCAAGGAGCCGTATTTCGTCGCTTCCCCAAACAACGGAGTAGGTGCCGACGCCGCAAAAACGGACGGTCGACGCTGGCGGTCGAGCTGCTGGTCATCGAGCTGGGCGAGTTCGCGTTCGTAGTCGACAGTGATGGAGCGGAGGAAGGCTGCCCTGCTGCCCACGGAGCAGCAGCGCCGGCTGCATGCAGCACGACTCCGTGCAGCAGCTGCTGCTGCACGGTCGGGACGGGCCTGCTGCACGTGCAGCACCCGTGTGCCGCCTGGCCCATGCAAATGCTGCGCTCCAGCTACGACACCACCCCAGCCACCATTCGACGACCACACCAGGACCACGAGCAGCACCACCGCCACGGCGTCCACCACCCACCGAGCAGCACCGTGCAGGCAGGGTGCAGGCCCTGGCCGATGCTGCTTCTCATACCTGACAGCCTTACAGGGCGACACGTCTACCTGGGTATACGGGTTGTGAGGCTCACAATCTCCGCGTCGTCGGGGAGGTCCAGGCGTGGCTTGCGTGGTGCGGGGAGCAGCGGGGTCGGGCCGCCGGGCAGCAGTCCGTGACGCCGGAGGACCTTGTCGCGGTCGCGGCACCAGGTGGTGCAGAACTTCCGGGGCCGGCGGCTGGAGTCGGGCAGGGCCTGGGTGCACACGGGGCAGCAGCCGGGCCCGGCGACCGGCGCCAGGCGCTCAAGCAGCTGCCGGACACGCTCGGTCTCTTCGTCCGTGCCGAAGTACCGGGCGTCGGCCTGGCCCCGGCATCCGGCGAGCAGTTCGGCGAACACGCCGCGCAGCTCGGTGAGGTCGCGGCGGCAGGCACCCAGCAGGGCGAGGAAGTCGTCGACGGGCCAGGAGGTGAGGATCCCGGAGCGGGTCAGGTAGAGGCCGACGGTGTCGACCCGGTACCGGTCGGCGGCATCGAGGAGCAGGTAGCCGGTCAGCTGCCACGCCGTGCGCTGGGACATCTCCGCCAGCGGGCGGCGGGCGCTCTCCCAGACCGTCGACGACGATGTCGGCGTCGGCCGTGATCTGGGCGCCGGCGAACGTCGGCCCGCCGACGCAGTCCTCGGGTCCGGTACGGGCGCGCAGAGCTTCCAGGGGGCCGTGGGCGGCCTTGTGGAGCTGGGCGGTGACGTCGGCCACCAGGTCGCGGTGCGGGAGTTCCAGCAGCCGCGTGAAGGTGAAGGCGTCCGGGTCCTCGAGGGCGGCGTTGGCGAGCGGGGTGAAGGCGAAGCCGATCGGCGTACGGGCGAGGACCTGGTACCAGGCCGCGGCGATCAGCATGCGCGCCAGGACCTCCTCTTCGTCCTGGCCGCGATCGATCGGCAGTTCACGGTTGGCGAGGTCCAGACGGTGCACCGTCTCGGTCAGCCGCACCGCGAGCTCGTTGCCGACGGCGCGCATCCGCAGGCCCGCCCCGAGCAGCACACCCACCGCCACCCTCGCTGGATCGTGCAGCAGCCGAGCCGCAGCCTTGCAGCACACACAGCAGCGCCCCGGGCCACTGAAAATCAGCGGATCGGCAAGTCAACGAGTCGCGAAGAACTTCAAGGCCGTGTCGACGTCCCGCTGCTGCTGCGGCCATTGGGCAGCCGAGCCGGCCGCCAGAACCGCGTACAGCTTGCCGTTGTCGGCGGTAAAGGCGTACTCCACCACCTGTCGGCGCTCGCCCTGTTTCTTGCTGTCGTAGGCATAGACCAGCCGGGCCACGTCGTCCCCCACCGCGTCGGATGCGCCGCCCGGGTTGGGGGCCCGCTGCAGGCTCACCTCCTCGTACCCGGGCTGCTGGGTCGCGAGATTCTGGGAGGACTTGCTGACCGCGTCGTAGGCCGACATTCCGACCTCCGTGACGACGAAGACCTGGAGAAGCCTGCGGTCGCCATCCGTGGCGTAGAAGATGCCGCTCGAGCGGTCGCTGCGCTGCCAGCCGTCTGGTACGGCCATGGAGAAGCCGTCGGGGTCGTCCACACTGTGATAGCCCTCGGGCGGGACGGACGCTTCTGCCGATGTGGAGGCGGAGGCCGAGTCGCCGGGGCGCGAACCATCCGTGGCCGGGTTCGAGGACGCCAAGCCGCTCGCGGCGGGCGAGGGGCTCGCCGTCGCACGGACCGTTGCCGGACCGTCACCGCCGGTCAGCTTCACCACGGCGAAGGCCGCGCCGACGCCGACCACCGCGGCGCCCGCCGCGACCTTCCACCACAGGGCACGCCGGTTGCCGGACGGTTGCGGGGCCTGTGGCGCGAGCACCGCGGCCTCCGGCCACCCCGCGTCGGGTCCCCCCGCCTGCCCTGTGGAGTCCGTCGGTGTCCTCGGGGGCGTGGCGGGCACCGGGGGCACCGGGGGCACCGGGGGCGGGCTCTCCGGGCGGGCGGGCACCGCCGGCTCGGGGGGCGGGGAAGGACGCGTCGTGTCGTACTCCCAGCGCTGGGAACCCTCGTTCCAGTACCGCTGGCCCCCGCTCATCGCGGGCTCACTGGGTCAGTAGCCCCGCCACCGCACCCGCGGAGGCAAGGAGGCTCAGCAGGGACTGGGAATCGTCCAACAACCGGCGCAGGCGCTCGCGTCGGGTCGGGCCTGCCAGGCCCGTGCTGGTGATCTCTTCCTCGGTGCCGGCGAGTTCAGCATCCAGCGTGGCGGTCTGCTCGGTGCCGCGCACCCGGGTCAGGTCGGCGCGCAGCTCGCGCACGGCAGCCAGCAGCTTCTCGGTCGCCTCGTCGGTCTGCAGCCCCGCGCCGTGGTGGCTGACGGCGCTGGCGTGGCTGCCGATGGCGAAAGTGCTGCCGGACACGTCGCCGATGGACACGTTCGGCTCACGCGGGTCGGTCATCGCTGCCCGTTCCCCTCTGCGGCTCAGTGCCGCTGCTGGCGGTGGCGTGGGTGCCGACGGCGAAGGTGGAGTCCTGCACCGAGTCGATGTTCACGCCGCCGTTGCTGATGTTGACGATCTTCTGGACGAACTCGCCGGTCTGGTAACCGGCTTCCGCCAGGGCGGTGCGCACGCCCTGCGCGATCCGGTCCTGAATCGCGCGCAGGTAGCGGTCGACGTCCATCTTCTGGAACCGCGACCCCTCCGGCGCCGAGCCCAGCTCGCGCACCGACACAGCCGGTCCCTCCGGCAGCGCGCCGGAGTTGCCCGCGGTCAGCAGACGCCAGCCAAAGCCGCCTAGCCGGAACAGGTGCCCGAGGGCGACACCCGCGGAGCGCACGATCCGGGGCATGGCGTAAGCAGCCTTGGCGAGACGGTTGTTGTGGGCGTAGCGGTGGGCGACCCGGTCGGCGTCCTTGAAGTCCTCCCGGACCGGGGCGAGGACATGCGGGGCGATCTCCAGCATGAGCATCCGGCCCTGAGTATGAACGCGGACGAAGACGCTGACGACAACTTCCTCCTCCCATCCGCCGACCCGCACGCGCAGGAAGTGCCGCCGCTTTTCGGCTCCCTCCTCGACCGCCTGGGCCCGGAACGCCTCGAACTCCTCGGCGTTGTAGGTGACGTCCTCCCGATGCATCAGCCCCTCGACGGGCAGGAAGACACACTCGTCAATCTCCAGCTGGCGTAGCCGGTCGCGCACCGTGTGCTGGGCGGCCTTGGGAGACTCGCGCAGCTGTTCCAGCAGCGGCCGCACCGTGTCCAGGACGGCCCGGTTGCTCAGCGGGCGCTGCTTGCGCATCCCGTCGGGCCGCAGTTCCACGGCGAGCACCCAGGGGTCGTACGCGCTGCCCGCGCCGCAGAACGGATGCGCCTCGTGGTACATGATCAGCGCCTGGTGCTGTTCGGTGCGGATGCGCTGGAGCATCCGCCGGAACCGCGTACCCTCCGCGCCGAAGGCCGGGTCGGCTGCGGCGTCCGGGAAGCGCGTGGGGTGCAGCTCCTGCGTCAGTGAGCGGGTGACCTGCGCGCGCTGGGCAGCGATGCAGAACCCGATGAGCACGAGCACGGCCAGCGCCAGCCACGCCTGCAGGGCCCCGAGGCCGAGGACTCTCGCGGACTGGCTGAGGGCATCGGTCCAGGAGACGGATCCGGACGAGCCGTAGTCGTCTCCGCTCGACGAGGAGTCGGAGCCGCCGCCGAGGGCCAGGAACACCGTGAGGAACAGGACAAAGGCTACGGTGAGCAGCCCGTTCCAGCGCAGCAGCCCGGCCAGGAAGCGCCGGTACAGCGGCGGGTCCTCACTCCTGCCCCGCACCCGCGACGCGATGGCAAGGCTCACCCCGCTAAGAAGGACAGATAGCACCAGGTTTTTACCGAGCGTGATACCGACCACCCACAGCAGAAGGATGCCCACGTCCCAGCTCAGCTCCAGGCGGCGGGCGCGCAGTGCGTGGGCAAGGACGCGGCCGGCATCGAAGCCGACTGAAGGGGCCGCGATGGCTTGCTCGTTGAGATACAGCTCGTCGATGACCCGGTCGCGGAAGTCGGAATCCAGGTAGGTGCCCGCGCACAGCAGCCGGGTGGGCTCACTCGCAAACAGAGCGGTGGCCGCCGCCGGCCTCGAGGCAGGCAGAGGCGGTTGTGACTGGTTCGGCACGTAGGCGGTACTCACGCCCATCCCCCGATGGTCGAACACGCTGACGCCACGGCCCGTCTGCCCGGCGCCCTGTTTGATGAGCAAGCAGCATAGGACAACATGCAGACGACCGGAATCCGATCGTCAACCGCCAGACGTTCACCGGCCGCCGTGCCCAACGGAGTTGCCGCCTGTCACCGCGTGAGTGTGCCTTGGGACCGACCCGTGCGCGCACGGGAAAGTAGAGGCGCGGGCCTCGCGGCTGATGTGCCGGAGGGTGGTTCGATCCAGACGGCGAGTGCGAGCACGGTGCACGGGTCGGCCTGCGCCAGGCGCACCGCGTGGCCCGCGCCGAAGCCTTCCAGCGTCCCCGTCCGCACCATGGTCCGAGGCAGGGCGCTGTGCGCCCGCACCGACGCGGGGACGGCGCCCGGGGACCTTGGCGCCGCGGCCGCCGATCCCGCCCGTGAGGTCGATCCCGATCAGAGCGGCGTCGTCGACGGGCGCGGCCGCGGTGAAGGCCAGCCGCAGCCGCTGGTCGATCGCCGTGCCGACGGTGCCGCCCTCGGTGCCGACGCCGGGCGGCGGGAGCAGGACGTGATGGGCGCGGTAGCTGTCGCGCAACGGCTTGGCGCTGGCGGACAGTTCGCGATCCAGGAACCGGCGCAGCGGGGTGTGGGGGCATTTTCAGCGCGTCGACCAGGGACATGACGGATCACCGCCGTTCATCGGGCGCCGCAAAGGCGCGGAGGTGTCACGGTTCGGACGGTAGGAAGGGGGACTGACACTTGGTCACCCGCAGGAAGTAGCTGCGGGGATCGGCTGGCGCTGGATTCCCGCGGAAGAGGGGCGGCGTGACGTCTTTGTTGACGGACAGCGGAGTGAACATCTCGGTGGAGACCGGCTGTGTCACGCGGTCCCTCACAACCTCACAGCCTCACAGGACAGGCCGTTCACCTGGGGAAACAGGCTGTGAGCCTCACAGACCTCACAGCCTTCGGAGCGGGGTAGGCGACGCGTCGCAGCGAAACGGCTCCGCCCCCGGCAGCTGCTGTGCCGGGGGCGGAGCCGTTCGTTGAAGGGCGGTCAGCCGAGCCAGACGATGTCCACGACGTACAGGCGTCCGGCCGGGCGGTTGATCCAGTAGACGGCGGTGAGCTGTCCGACCGCAGCGGAGCGGATGTCCTCGCCTTCGGGGTCGCGGGAGTTGAAGGGCGGGAACGACCACGGGTCGCGGCCGGCGATGTCCAGAACATCCCGCAGCATCTCGCGTGCGTGGTCGGGCAACTCCTTCACGGTGCCTGCTGCTTGGGGCGACAGGCGGGCGGGCCAGGGCGGCCCGGCGTCGCTCACGTACGGGCTCCGAGGACCTGGTCCAGGTCGATGCCGTCAGAGTCGTCGCACCCGCCCGCGAGGAAGGCGTCGACAGCCGGGGCGGAGGCGAGGCGGGCCCTCCAGGTGCGGACGACGGCGTGGACCGGGGCGAGGCTGAAGCTGTGCCGGGCGTCGTCCAGGGCGCGTGCCCAGTCCTGCTCGAACGCGGGCACCCAGGTGCTGGCGCGGCGGTCGGCGCGGAGTTGGGCGAGCAGCTGGGCGGCGGCGGCCGGGGTCGGCGGGGTGGGGGCTTCCTCGTGCTGCGCGCTCATCGGCACCTCCAGGCGGGTCGTATCGCCACCGTACGCGGGGCGCGCGGCGGTGGTGACGGACATGTGGTGATCCCTTTCCTGTGGGGCGTCAGTCGACGCCGTAGTCGAAGATCTCGTCATCGGAGAACGCCTCCAGGACCTCTTCGGCGGCGGTGCGGAGCGCTTGGGCGACTGCGTCGGCGGCGTCGGGGTGGCATACGAACGTGCAGCCGACGTTGAGGGGGCGCGCTCGTCCTCGTCGTCTTCGTTCACGGGTCACCTTCAGGAGATGGGCGGCAGGCCGGCCGCCGCGCGGCAGTGACGCGATATGGCGTCTGTGGTCACCGGGCGAACCCTGGAGTTCCTTCGATGACCACAGACGACATGACCGCTGGCGTCATGTACGGGTAGTCGGTACGCGCTATTTCAGCGCCTTTTCCATGCGAGAGGTCTGGTTCGTATTCAGTAGGAGACGTCGATGTAGTCGATGTTCGTGAATTCCACGTCCAGGTTGGCAGCGCGGCGTCCGTGGTCCTGGAAATACGATTCCTTGAGTCCTTCGGCGATGACTTCGTTAGGAGTCTGGTCGCCGATGCCCTGCTGTGCGTCGAAGAGACGCCGCGCGTACTCCGGTGAGAGGTGGGCGGTGATCCGGCGCTGGCGGCCTTCGTCGGTCGTGCCGATCGGCGCGCTGTAGCCGAACTGGGCGCGGGTCTCCACGGTAATCCCGGTGCTGGTCGCGGCCCTCTTCTTAGCCCGCTGGCGCACCCTTGGCTGCCAGCGGGCCCGTACAGCGGCGTCGATCTTGTCGGTGATGTCCTTCGGCGGCGTCTTCCGCTGGCCTTTGCGGTAGCGCTCCACCGACCGCTGGCTGATCCCGAGCTCGGTGGCGACGGCCTTGGTCGTCTTGAGCTGCTTCATCAGGAAGTTGATGCGGCCTTGGAGGGTCTTGGGCGGCTCGGTGGTGAAGGCTTCCTGGGCCTGGCGTTCGATGGCCTCGTTGACCAGAGCGTCGTCGGCCTGGGCGTTGGCCGGTCGGATCCGTCGTGGCACGGCTTACTCTCCTTCGTCCAGCGAGGCGTCGTGGCCGTCGCCCTTGATGTGGCGGGCCGGGTTGTAGCCCTGTTCCATCAGGTCGACCGCCCAGGCCATCTCCTGGACGCCCTCCAGCTTGGCCAGGCCCGGGGTGGGCCCGAGGCGGAACCCGCCCGGCTGCGGCTTTCCGGAGGCGGCGTAGGGGAGGAAGTCCAGCGGCGAGGCACCCGGCGAGGGGTAGACGACGCAGTCGGACAGCACGGCCAGCGGGTACAGGCCCGTCATGTCCGCCATCTTGAGCAGCTTGCGGTGCATGTTGACCCGGGCCTTGCTGATGACGGCGGCGCGGATGTCGGGGCGCCAGGTCGGGCGCTGAAGGGCCGGCCACCTCTCGCCTTCCTTGTGGTGCTTGCCCTGCGGGCGCTCGCGCAGCTTGCCCACGCCGCCCTTGACGGTCGCCTTGATCGCGGCGAGGACGGCCGCCAGGGCGGGGTCGACCTGCTTGTGCCGCTCCATCGCCGCCAGGAACTCGGTGTCGGTGAGGTCCTTGGTGACGCCCAAGTCGGCGAGGGTGTCGACGTACGCGGTCTTGAGGCGGTCGTGCCACGGGTCCAGGTACGCGCCGGTCTCACGCCGCAGGTACGCCTCGATCGGGGCGACGTTGTAGCCGAGCTCCTGGGCGTAGGCGACGGTGTGCGTCTGGTACCAGGCCGGTCCCGTCGGACGGACGCCCGACGGCGTGAACGGCGAGGGCAGGCGCGGGTCCAGCTCAACGTGGGACAGGTCCACCAGCCAGCTGCCGGGGATCTTCGGGTTGAACGCCGGGTGGTCGAAGTGGTCGGGGCCGGACAGGCCGACCGTGAGCCGGGCGGCGGCCGCGAGGAACGCGGTGTTCAGGTCCAGGCCGATCGCGAAGGGCAGCAGGCACTCCTCATCGGAGAGCAGGTCCACCGGCCGCACCCACTGGTACGCCTCCTCATCCAGGAAGCCGCCCGTCCAGTTGTTCTGCACCACCACGGGGTGCTCGGGGGTGGCCTCCGGCGGCGCCGGGTCGACCGGCTCCGCGCCCAGGGAGCCGGGGTTGTGCCCGGAGACCCAGTTGCCGCTCTCGCGGTCCTGCACGGCACGCGTGGGCGGGCGCAACGCGGTCATCAGCTCGAGCCCGGACACGGCGGTGGAACCGCGCGGGGTGATGACGCGCTGGGCGTAGACGCCCAGGACGCGGGCGACGTCGGCCGGCTCCATCTCCGCAACACCCGGCCAGGACCGCTCATCGAGGGCGTCCCAGGACAGGATCGCGAGCTGCACACACTGCCGCTGGTTGCCGGTGGCCTTGCGGTAGATCCGCGCCCACGGGCCGAACCCTCGCTGCGTGAGCTGCCACTTCGCCTTCGCGACCTGCTTGACGACCGGGTGGTCCTCGGGCAGGCGCAGGGAGCGGCGCTGCTCGTGGCCCTCCAGGCGCTCCGGCAGCCCGAGCTTCACGGCGGCCGCGGCGGTGAGCACGATCAGCGGATCGGAGTCCTTGCCGTTGCGGTGCAGGCGCGGCGCACCGAGACCGGACTCGCGCAGCGTCCACTCCACCAGCTCCACAACCGTGGGCGCCGGGCAGTCCAGCACGATCCCGTCGACGCCGTACGCGGAACCATCGCCGTCCAGGACAGCGAGCGGACCATGCGGGAAGCGCGGGTCGACGGCGGGCTTCGCCGCCTTCTTCGCGGCCGGACGGCGCGACGTCGCCGGACGGGCAGCCGGACGCTCCGGCGCAGCCTGGCCGGCGGGCGCCTCCACCGGCGCGGAGGCCTCCGCCTCGGGCGCGGCCGGGCCGGTGAACGTCTCCGGAGCCGGCTCCGGCTGAGGCGCGGGGGCCGGGACGGGCGCAGCGGCGGGGGCGCCGTGCACGGGGTACTTCGCCGCCCAGCCGTTCAGCAGCCTCTGGTACGCCGACAGCCGCGGCTCCTTCGGCTCGGAGCGGCCGTTCTCGTAGTTCTTCACCGTCTGCGTCGACGTCTTCAGCGCGGTCGCGAGACGGGCCTGCGTGATGCCAGCGGCCTCACGCAGCCGGGCGCGCTCCGCCGGGGGCGGGAGCTGCGGCTCCTCCGCCAGTAGGGCGTCGATGTTCGCGAACAGCTCTTCCTCGGATGCCATATGCGTCTACCTCCACCCTGAACACTAGCATCATTTACCCTACTGTTTAACCCGTTTCTTTAACCCGCTCGCATGTTCCTGGTAGGGTGATCTTGACTGGCAGGGCAGATGCGGGTGCAGGCACCAGGAGGAACCGTTGGCAAGGTCGGGCGACGTTGCGGCCATGCTGTCCGAGCGGGAAAACACCGAGGTCCTGAACCAGGTCATCCTGCCGTCGGCGACGCGCTGGGCGGTGCGCCAGCCCCGTCCGGTCGCGGTCGTCGTAGCCGGACAGCCCGGGGCAGGAAAGACCTGGATCGCCGACCTCGTGCAGGCGGTGCTGAACCATCGCGGCGGTGCCGTGCGGGTTGGCCGGGACCTGTACAAACCAGCGCACCGGCACTACCCGGGTCTCCTTGCTGCCGACGTCCGTACGGCCGGAGCCCTGGTCCGCCCCGACACCGCGCGCTGGCAGGCCGCCGTCGAAGCCCACGTCCGAGACCGGCACTTCGACGCCGTGGTGGAGTCCGCGCTCGCCGACCCCGACGACTTCCGCGCCTCCGCCCTCGCCTACCGGGCCGCCGGCCACCGGATCGAGGTAGTCGCACTGGCCACCGCGGAGGCCTTGAGCCAGCTCGGCATCGTGGACCGTTTCCTCACCGAGGCCGCCAATGGCGGGGGCCGGTACGTGCCGTGGGAGAACCACGACACGTGCGCGCAGGGCCTGGTGCGCACACTGGCCGCGATCGAGACCGAGCAGCTCGCCGACCGCATCACCGTCGTACGGCGCGACGGCACCGTGCTGTACGCCAACGAGCTCACCCCCGAGGGCAGCTGGCGGCGCCGCCCGGCTGCGGACCGGGCGGTGCGGGTGGAGCGGGCGCGGCCGTGGACCGCACCCGAGACCGCCGCCTTCCGCCGGGAGCTGGCCCGTACCGACCGGCGCGTGCACGCCGAACTGGTCGGCGAGGACCGGCGCCTGGCCGTGCAGCGGGACAGCGAGCGCGCGGCCGCCTGGTCAGAGCCAGTCCGCCGCAACGCCCAACCCACCGCGACACCGCCCGGGATCGCCTACCACCGGCTGTCGGCCGATGAACACCGGTGGATCTTCGACGAGCTGATCACGCCGACCGTCCTCGCCAACGTCGTGCCCCGGGACGATCCCCGCGCCGTGTACGTGATCGGGCAGCCCGGCGCGGGCAAGACCGAGGCCACCCGCATGGTGCGCCGCGCCATGCGACCCGGCACCACCCGCCTGAACGGCGACGACTTCAAGGCCTCCCACCCGGACTACCGGCAACTGCTGCGGCAGGATCCCCGCGGCGCCAGCACGGCCATCCGCGCCGACTACCGGGCCTGGTTCGCCCAGGCGGAAGAGTACGTGCGAACACGGCGCGGCGACCTGCTCATCGAGGCCGCACCCGGCCGCGCGGACGACGTCCTGGGCAGCGCGCTCGCCTGCTACCAGGCCGGCTACCCGGTGGAGCTGGTGGTTCTGGCCGTGCGGGAGGCGGACAGCCGCCTGTTCACCGCCCTGCGCTACGCCCGCGCCCTGCAAGCCGGAATCACCGGACGGTTCACCACCGCTGCCGGGCACGACCGCTGCTACCAGGGCGTCGCCGACACCGTGGCGGCCGCCGAAACCCATCCCGCGATCACCGCCGTTACGGTGATCCGCCGCGACGGCCAGGCCCTGCTGCGCCAGGAGCAGCCCGCCGCACCCGGCCGGGCCTCGTGGGCGCTGGCCGCCGAACGCCAGCGCCCCTACACCGAGCAGGAAGCCGCCCGCTTCCTGCGGATCCACCAGGGAGTGTGGCGGGCCCTGCCTGAGCACCGCGCCGAACTGGCCGACATCGCAGCCCTGGCTCGCCCGCTGATGCCCGCCCACCTGCAGCCGTCCCGGATCGGCGTGCCCCGTCACGCCGTACGGCTGCTGCCGGTGCCACGGCCGGGCTACCCCTCCAACTGCCTCAGCCGCGCCGTGTAGAGCGCGGCCAGGCGGTCCTCCTCCTCCGGGCCGGCCTCCTCCAGCCGCGCCAGGTCCTGGTAGGCAGCCGCCCGGTCGGCCGTCAGCTGCGCAATCCGGTCCTCATCGGGCAGCGGAGCCCGGCGCTCGGCCGTGATCTGTTCGGTGTACCAGTGCACGACCGCCTGCACGATGTCGACCGCCTGCTGGACCTCGCCTTCCTCCAGGCCGGAGAAGTCGGGCTCATCTGGTGTGCCGGACATGGCAACCCCCTCGATCTTGATCTTGCACGGGAGGGGCCATTGTCCACCCGGCCCCTCAACGTCGTAGGGCCCACGGCCTTCGCACCCACGCCTCAACAGGCTGGGCTTGGACACGACTCACGCGAGTCATCACCTGATCGCGGCCTGCGCCTTCTTCTCCCAGCGGTTGTAGCGGCGGTTCCACTGCCAGTCTCTGAAGCGGCGGTTCCACCGCCAGTCCCCCACATAGCGGCGAATGCGGCCGAACCTGCTTTCGAGTACGTGGAACTCTGGCCGTGTGAGGCGAACGAGGTCTTGGTCGACTCCCAGCGAGATACCGAAGAGCCTGCCGTCCTGAAGCTCTTCGTACAAGGCGATGCTGATGACGATGGTGTTGATCGGCACGTTCGCCCGGTAGGCATCTTCCTTGTCGGGCAACAGCCGGGGGTTGCCTTCGTCGTCGATCTCAAGCCAGTCGGGGGGCGGAGGAACGGCGTTGTATCCGAAGTCGTTGACTCCCACGTACCAACGCCGGTAGCCGCCGGGGTTGCCGAAGTAGTGGTCTTCCAGGTACCCGTATCGCCGGTTTCCGAGCCATGCGCGGTGGTTTTCAGGCTTGCCGAGAGCGGCGAGAGGAGATGTTCCGAGGCGGATAAGGGTCTGGTCGATGAGCACACGGGGCCGGAACCACCAGCTGGTGGTAGTGATGCCGTACATGACCACCATGTCGTCCTCGGACCACGTGACCAGGTAGCCCAGCCGCGACAGCGGCCAGGTCCGGACGGTGACATCGGCCCCCCTGTCCCTGCCGCCAACCTCGACCTCAGGATCAGCCAGGCGTGTGCACTCCATCTTCGACTGCCACTGCGGCTCGCCCAGCAGAGACTCCACGTAGTCGTGCCGAACCCCGGGGGCGATCTTGCGAAGCCGGGCGGTGAGGTAGCGCCTGCGGCCGATGGTGCGGCGCCATCCCTCGGTGAATGCCTTGACGAGGGTCCAGCTGGCGACGAGCACTCCCGCCAGCGTCCAGACGTTGAGGGTGGTGCTGTACCAGGGCTCGGGATCGGGCTTCATCGCTGCAGAATGCCGCACGCCCATCCACCCCAGCACTACGTTTGATCACTCCCGCCAGCCGCAGCACTGGACGGCTCTACATTCCGGGTCCGGGACGGTAGAGGCGGCCTGGCTCCCCAAGGGGCTTGCAATAGGCATAAGTTGGGCTCCAAGGTGATCATCTTTCGGGGGTGGACGTGACAGGCGGCCGGGATCTCAGGGCCCTGTTCAGCACGAACGACCGCGGCCTCACCGCGCAAGAGGCGTTCACCAACCGGCAGGCGCAGTGGGAGCTGGTCGCGGCCGCTCTCACCGAGCACCTGCGGCGCACCAGCGCCCCCGGCTTCAATGTCGAGGACCTCGAAGCGCCCCGCCACAACGTGCTCGTCTTCCACGGGGTGGGCGGCATCGGCAAGACCACCCTGTCCAGGAAGCTGGAGGCGACCCTCGCCGACGCCGGGCGCCGGCCCGCGCAATGGGGCGAACCCACCTGGCAGACCGGCCGGATCCTGCCCGTACGGATCGACCTCGCCCGCTCCGCCGGCACCGACTTCGAGCAGATCGTCCTGACGATCCGGGCCGCCCTCGCCGGGATCGGCCGGCCGCTGCCCGCCTTCGACCTGGCGCTGCGCCGCTACTGGGACGCGAACCATCCCGGCGAGCCGCTGGAGGAGTACATGCGCCGCGGCGGCCTCGCCTCCAAGTTCGGCCAGGCGCTGCCCCAGCAGATGCAGTCCGCACTCGCCGACGTCGCCCAGACGCTGCTGCTGCCCGGCACCGTCGGCTCGGTCGTCGGCCAGGCCACCGGTGCGCTGGTGCGCGCCCTGCGCGAGCGGCGGCAGACCGTCCGCGCGCTCGCCGCCTGCACGCGCCTGGCCGACCTTCTGGAGGCCGAACCCGACCTGGACACGCTCTCCTACTACCCGCACCTGCTGGCGTGGGAGCTCGCCCGTCTCCCTACCGGCAAGCGCGTCACGCCGGTCGTCCTGTTCGACACATTCGAGGACATCGGCGACCGCACCCACCGCGATCTGGAGCGCCTCCTGCAGCGCGTGGTGTGGCTCATGCCCAACGCACTCTTCGTCATCACCGGCCGCTCCCGCCTGCAGTGGGCCGACCCCGCCCTGCAGGGCCAGCTCGACTACACCGGGCCGGCGGCCTGGCCGGGACTTGCCGCCCCAGCCCTCCCCTCCGCCCGCACCACACCGGGCACCGCCAGCCACGGACGGCAGATCCTGGTCGGTGACTTCTCGCCCGAAGACTGCGACGACTACCTCGCCCGCCGCCTCTCCCACGAGGGACAACCGGTCATCGGCGACCACATCCGCCAGGTCATCACCTCCCGCTCTCACGGCCTGCCCCTCTACCTCGACCTGGCCGTCATGCGGTTCCTGGAGATCCGCCGCACCGGCCGCACCCCCCGGCCTTCCGACTTCGCCCACGACTTCCCGGCCCTGATCGCCCGCACCCTGACCGACCTCACCACAGACGAACGGCACGTTCTGCGCTCGGTCAGCCTCCTGGACGCCTTCGACCTGGCCCTGGCGACCCGGGCCGCGGGCCTGACGCACGAGGCACCCGCACAGCGGCTGACCGAGCGCCCGTTCATTCGCGAAAGCCCCTTCGGGCAGTGGCCGTTCCACCTGCACGCCCTGATCCGCTCCACCATCCGCAACGCCGACGACCAGACAGACGACCGCTGGTCCGACGGGGACTGGCGCGCCGCAGCCGAGCGGGCGTTCAGCGCGCTGGGCGAGCAGTGGAGCGCCAGCGAAGCGCCGGACCGCCTGCTGCTGGTGGGCTGCCTGCAGCAGGGACTGCCGCTCGCCCGGGACTACAACCTCGACCTCGACTGGCTCACCGACGCCGCCTGGACCTACGTCGGCGATTCCGTCTGGGAGCCGATCACCCCACCCGCCGCCGCCGGCGCCCCGGCGCCCGGTACGTCCGCCGACGCCCTCGTGGAACTCCTCAGCACCCTCACCCGCCGCCAGCACGAACACCGTGCTCGCACCGTCAGCCGACTCACCGCCGTCCTCGACGCCGAACTGCTGCCCGCCGACCTGCAGGAGATGGCGCTCTACTACCGGGCCAAGTCCCTGCGTGACACCGGCCTAGCCGCCCAATCCCGCCGCGACTACCAACAGGTCGCCGACCAGGGCGGCCGCCTCGCTCCGGCCGCCCGCCGCGGCCTGGCCCACGCCGCACGCCTGACCGGCGACTTCCCCACCGCCCTCGCCGCCGCCCAGAATCTCGGCTGGGAAGGCCGCCACCAACGCGTGATGGGCGACCTGTACTGGCTCCAAGGCCAACCCGCACGTGCCGCCGCGGCCTACCTCGCCGGACGCACCGAAGCCGAACAGCACGGCAAGGCCGGCGAGGCCGCCCACAATCAGGCCCTGCGCGCATTTGCCATCGCCCTCTACGCCCCCGACCAGGCCAGCGCGGAAATCGACCTCGCCCACCAGCTCCTGGCCGGCCTCAACCTGCGCGCCACCACCATCAACGTCCGCCGGGCCGAACTCATCCGCGATGCCGGCAGCGACAGCGTCGACGACCAGATCGCCACGCTGCGCACCGAACTCGATATCGCGGGCCTCGCCTCGCTGACACCCGCGATCGAGCTGGCCGGCGCCTTCCACCACGCCGTCCTCGACGACCACATCGCACTGAACACCACCCTCACCCGGCTACGAGAACAGACGTCCGACGAAGATCACGCCTACTTCGTCGACATCGCCCACTTCATGGCCGGCCTGCCCCTCGATGACCCCTCGCCAGCACAGTGGATCGACGGCGAACCAGCCACCCGCAGCCGCTGGCGGGCCCTGGTCACCGCGCGGCGCGAGCACCTGGGCTCACTGCGATGACACCTGCGGGACGTGCCTCACCTCACACGGCCCGCAGCGGCAACACCGGAACAAGCAGGGGAAGTTCACCGTTCATCTACATGTGGCTGCGGAGGGGACAGTGTCCCCGGGCCTCACCTACAGCCCATGGGGACGATCGTCCGGCTGAAGCCCCATGGAGCCTTCCGCCGCGAGGCGACCGCCCTCCGCACGCCACCACCTGCTGCCCCGGCTGGTCTCCCCCGTCCAGCCGGGGCTTTCACCTGCGCACAACCGCCGAAGGACCATCAGGGGCTGCCAGAACCCGGCAGGGCATTCTTCCAGCCGCCGCGTTTTCACCCGAGGCCGAGGCTGCTGAGGGCCGTGGTCCAGTCGGTGACGATGGCCTTCTGCGCCGCTGTCAGGGAGACCTTCCCGGCGCAGACCGCGGTGTGCAGCTTCGTCTCCACGGGGTCCTTGCGGTTGTTGACCCCGCCGCCCTTCTTGTGGCCCGGGTCCGGCGGCTCGACCCACAGGTTGCGGGGATCGTTGGGGTCGCCGCCGAGCTGCAACGAAATTAGATGATCAAACTCTGCATCCCCCATGGGGCCCTTGTATCCGTACGAGGCGGCGTTCAGCGCCTTCTCCTTGCCGGTGACGGAGGTGGACGGCCGGATGCCGGAGGTGTAGCCGCCCTTGCGGCAGATCGTGGACTTCAGGTTCGCCTGGGTGACCGCCGGAGAGACCGCGCCCGGCGTGCACGCCGGATCCTCCAGCGGCTCCCCCTTCTCGTACCGGAAGTGGCAACTCCCCGCCGGAGGCTGCTTCTGGACGGTGTAAGTGGTCTGCGGGCCGGCCCCGACCGCGATCGCCCCCTGAGGGCCGCCGCGCGCGTCCGCACCCGAAGGCTTCGTGGCCGCAGTCCCGGCAGGCGACGCGGCAGATCCACCCGTTGCGGCCGGCGAGCAGCCCGCCAGGAACACCGCGGCGAACAGCACGGATGACGCGGCACGGTAGCTGGAGTGCATGGCGACCCCTCACGAGCAGGCAATGGCTGGGCACATACTGCCCGGCCGGCGCATCAGCACACCGGCCGGGGCCCGCGCCAAGAAGCGCGACGGAATGCGGGGTGCGCCACCGCGCAGCCCGTTCGGCTCAAGTCCCAAGCGAAACTGCGGCTTTGGGCAAGGCTCGCCCATGCCCTGGTATGGAGAAGGTGCAGGTCACCATATGTTCACCGCCTGCGTCTACCCGCATAGATCCGGCGGGTGCTGTCATTCCGTCAGCCGCCCGGAACCTCGCCTCCGGGCCAAATTCGGGAGACCCCCACATGCGACCTCTGCGCCGCGTCACCGCCACCACCACCGCCCTCGGCATCGCCGCCGCAGGCCTCATCATCACGGTGAGCGGCACCGCGCACGCCTCCGCCTGTTCCCAGTCCCACCTGCCGCTGCCCGACTCGTCCTGCACGCCCGGCTCGTACAACCCCGACGTCACCCAGTCGAACATCCACAGCACCATCTGCGTGTCCGGCTGGACCGACACCGTCCGGCCCCCCACGTCCTACACCAACCCGCTCAAGGCACAGGGCATCATCGACTACGGCTACTCCGACACCAACATGTCGGACTACGAGGAGGACCACCTCGTGCCGCTGGAGCTCGGCGGTGCGCCCCGCGACCCCGGCAACCTGTGGCCCGAGCCGCACTACGGCACGAAGACCGCCTACACCAAGGACGGCACCGAGACGAAACTGAAGAACGCCGTCTGCAACGGCACCATCACCCTCTCCGCCGCCCGCAGCGCCATCAAGAACAACTGGACCACCGCGCTCCAGGTCACCGGCATCGGCTGACCTCCAGTGAGGCCATAGGCCGCGCCGCGTGACGGGATCCAGAGGGGAACGGCTGCGCCCATGCGGCGCGGGAGCCCAGCAGCTCTGTCCCAGGAGCGCGGCGCGAGCGGCCAGCAAGGCCGACCAGGACCCCGGCACCTGGCAGCCGCCCGCCCAGGGCTACCGCTGCCAGTACGCAACCGACTGGATCGCCGACAAGACCAGGTGGGGCCTGACCATCGACCCCACCGAACACGCCGCACTCACCGAGACCCTCAGCAACGGCCCCGACCAGCCCATCACCGTCACCCTCGCCCGCTGGCCCCCGCACCACCCCGCGCGTCCGCTCTGGCCGCCGACGGCAGGCCGTCGGCGGCCGGAGGTCCCTCGTCCGAGGCCCGTGCCGGGCTGTGCACAACGCCGTACTCGCGGCCGAAACGGTTGGCCTCCGCGGCGGAACCCGTCATCCGGTGCAGCCACAACCCGTACGCCACCGACTCCATCTGCGGCAGGCTGCTGGGTCCGGGCAACGCCGGCGGACCACCATCCCGCTGACCGACTCGGTCCCGAGCCCGGGATGCTGTGGAGGCGGCCCATGGCGTACCGGGTGGGCAGCTGGGGGAAGTTGAGGCCGTTCTCCCAGCGGGAGACCTTCTGCCAGCCCTTGGCCATCCGGCCGTAGCCGAGGGCGAAGTGCACATCGTCAAGGCGTTCCAGGGATGGAGTGCGCGCCGTCCAGGCCTTGGCCCGCTGGGGTTGATCGCGGGGAGCGGTGGTCATGTTCCGGCCTGGAGGGGGGAGATGGCCGGCGTGGGGGCCGGGGCGCGGTGCCTCAGTGCCTCAGCGATTGCCGTCAGGGGCCGGGGGCGGGCTCCTTGTGCTTGTCGTACGGGCGTGACGTGTTGTTTGGCGAATTTATGGAGGAGCCGGGCACGGCCGTCTTCGACAGTCCGGTCCTCGGTGAGCACCTTGCTGAAGGTCTTCATGACGACGTCCGCGCCGACGGGATGGGCGTTGCGCGGATCTGTGTCCGGATGACGTGCGCTGCTCTGTTCGGCGAGGGCGGCTGTCGGTGAGGGGTGAGGTGTCGGGTGAGGGGAGGGCTGAAGACGTGCTGATTTGTGGGCGGCTTCCGTGCGGGCGTTGTCCAAGAGCTGGTTGAAGTGGTCGACGTCGCCGCCGAGGATGCGCACAAATGATTCCAGGACGGGGCTGGGGGGCAGGAGCGTGGCTTCGAGGATGGAGGCGACGGCGCTGGCGCTCAGCATCCAGCGGCTGGCGACCGCGACGTCGTTCGGTGCGGGGCGTCCCGCGCGCAGGTGCAGTGTCTGCACGGCGATGCGGAGATGTTCGGCGGCGGTCAGGGAAGTGTCATCGAGGTCCATGAACAGCTCGCGGCTTTTCTGGCTGAGTTTCTCGGATTCCCAGACGGTGCGCAGTACCTCCGGGTCGGCCCCGCAGGTGTGGGCGAATTTCCGTGTCAGGTCCCAGGTCGGCACCCGCTCGCCGGACAGGATCCGGGACAGGTAGGACGCGGAGCATCCGATCCGGCCGCTCACCTCCTTGTTCGTGAGCTGAGCGGTGCGGACCAGCATGGACAGGATGGGTGAGAGACGGTTGTATGCCGCTCCCGACGGTTCGATCGGGGCGGATTGCTCGGGTCCCTCGCCGCGTTCGGTGCCTGAGTCGCAGGACCCACCCGCCGTGCCGCCGTCGGCGGCGGGTTCGTCCGGGGATTCGGCCAGGCGTGTGGCAGTGCTGCTGAAGAGGCCGGTGAGAGAGGTGAGTGCTGCTTCGGAGCGGTTGAAACGGGTGAGGCGGCGCAGGATGTACCGCTCGGTGTAGCGGTGGCGTGCGGTGTCCTCGCTGATGCGCAGGATCGAGCTGACGGTGGCCCACGTGACGCGCCGGTAGCGGGCTCGTCCGACGACGGCCGCCGTCAGGCCGTCGAGCTGCTCGTGTAGCTGGGCAATCCGCTGGAGGGGTTCTTCTCCGTCAAAGGACGGCAGAAGCCGCGCGAGGTCGCGTGCACCGTCCTGTATGTCCTTGGCGATCTCGATGAGGAGTTCGTCCCCGGCAGACGGGCCGTGAGCGCCCGTTGGGGGCGCGGGGCTGGTCCGGGGCGCAGGCCGCGGTTCGGTCGGGTTCCCTGCCTGGGCGGGGTGCGGTGCAGCGAACGGAGTCGCGGTGTCATCGTGCAGGCGGCGTCTGTGGGCGGCCTGGCGGCAGGCATCCCCGCAGTACTTCCGTGGCCTGCCCTTCCCTGGTCCTTTGGCGAGGGCGGAGCCGCAGAACTCGCATGTGTCGCTCACAGTTCTTCCATTCCGTAACGAAAAGGGTTCAGAGGGGGTTACACGGCGCCGATACAGCCGAATTTCCCCGGGTTTCGTCACACGCCGATCCCTGGGCGGCTGTGGCCCGGTTGCGGGCGGGATCAGATCGCCGGGGCGGGCGGTGGGAGACCGGTGGCTTGGGCCCCCCACCGCCTTATGGGTGTCAGTGCCGATGACGACGGAGAGGGAAGACCTTGAGCATGGCGCCGGACAGCACGCCGACAAGGGCGTATACGGCCCCGGGGGAGACTGTCACCTGGACGGACGGCCGGAAAATCAGCACATACCCGGTGAACAAAGCGCCGATGAACGCGCCGACCGTGTGCGTGACAAACCGGTTCACGTAACGAAAGTTTTCGTTACGGCCATTACGCTTGCCGTGAGTGAAGCGGCCGGATGGCTGTTTGGCCCGGCGGCGCCGAGGGGTAGATCGCCCCATGGGGCACTCCTTTGTGTTGCCGAAAGCGTGCGGGACTTCGAACAGGGTTTGGTAGACGCAGTGCGAGGTCCCGCACGCACCTGAGGGTGAAGCTACCGACACACAGTGCGATGAGCTAATCACCCATTTGCCGCACTCGGGTTCATATCTCGGATTACCCCAGGACGGGCGACTTTCGTTTCCGGTCGCAGCAGAAATCTCCCTGACTTCCGTAGCACCGCGTGTCAGCCACGGCTTGTTTCTATCGAAGGAACTTTTATGTCATTTCCTGTCACGGGGTGGCGAAAAAGATCACAGAAGTCAGCGATGCTGGTACGGAACGAAATAATGCCGTCGGAAAGAATGCCAACTTGGTCATTGGCGTGCTGTAACACGACTCGGAACGTGCAATTGCAGGGCAGCGTGTGTCATCCTGCGTCGTCGTAAGTGCCATGGCGACGTGATGGGCGGAACATCGGCGGGTCAAAGGCCGGACCGGGCGCGGTGCCGGCGTGCGGAGTACCGCGCCCGGCCGGAGGCATCGCGGGGGCGACGCTGACGACGACTTCCACCGCCAGCTGCGGTCTGACCAGCGTGAGGTCCGAGGTCTCGTGCGTGCCCCAGCCGGCGCTGAACGATCGGCCTGGCCACGGATGCCCGTTCGCGGCGGGCGCCAGGTGTCGGCCGGTGGGCGGCGGCGACCCCACCCCGCGATCAGGGGTCCGGGCCAGCCTGGTGTACGGCTGCGCTGCTGCCTCGATCTGCGTCAGCACCTCACTCCCGGCCCGTATCCGCTGCGTGTCGCCCAGGACGAAGCCGGTGTGCCGCCCGGCTTCTGGACGGGCCGGGGTCTGGCCGCGGTCGGTGTGGCGCCCGGGGATGTGGTGACCGAGCGGCAGGCCGAACTGCTCCTGGGGGAAGGTCGGTGCGCACCGAGGTCCTCAGCAGCTGCCCCGACCAGCCCATCACCGTCACCCTCGCCCGCTGCCCCTCGCGCCACCCGGCGCGGCCGCTCCGGCTGCCGACGGCGGCCTGTCGAGAGCCGGAGATCCCTCGCCCCCGGCCCTGGCAGTGCTGTGTACGACGCCGTACTCGCGGCCGAAGCGGTTGGCCTCAGCGGCGGAGCCCGTCATCCGGTGCAGCCACAACCCGTACGCCACGGATGCAATCTGCTCCTCCGTCAGATACAGCTGCCACCGCTTGATCCCGTGGTCGCACGAGGCCGCCCTGACCTGATCCGCCAGCCCATCAGCGGGCGCCACCCGGAGCTGGCCGGCGAGGCCGACGAACACGCGCAGTGCCGCCATCTGCGACGGGATCAGTTCCACCAGCTGTCGGCCCGGGCCCGCATTGCCAGGAGAGGGCTCGGCCCGGGGGCGGGACTGGCCGTAAGCGAGGGTGTCGTGGCCGTATGGGGTCAGGCGGGCCGCCCACCGCACGGGCCGCCCCTCCAGAGCCGATAGCTCCGCGCGGTCCTCCCGACAGGCAAGCTCCACCAGGCCCTGGCTCTCCAGCGTGTTCACCTGCTGCTGATGCGGCGGAAGGAGCTCCGTGTCCAGTGTCCAGCCGTGCCCGGCCGCCTGCCCGCGCTCACGCAGCGCCTCCAGCACCGACAGCGCCCTCTCCCAACTCCTCATCCCACTCCCCCGCGTTGTGCGCAACGCCCGTACGCGTGTGCCGACCGTAGACGCCGACGCTGGTCTGGAAGGTGCGAAGGGGAGAAGGCAAGCCCACCGGGTGACACCGGCCTCCAGACGCGCGCCGGGCGGGACACCGCTTCGGGGTACTGCGCCCCTTCGAGATGGCGGGTCGGCACACTGGCCTGGTGACTTCCTGGCTGCACCGCCGCTGGTTCGGGCTTTGGTCCCGTCGGCACCGACCCCACCGCGAAATGGACCGCCCCCGCCATCTGGGCACTGCTGACCGGGGCAACCTGCCTGGTGCTGGGCCGCGCAGCCACCTGGGCATCCCGGGCCGTGGGCGCATCCCCGGCCCTGACAGCGTGGCTTGCCGTGTGGCTCCTGGTCGCCGTGTTCACCGGCGCGCTGATCGCGGTCGGAGCCGGACCGGGCCGCACCCGTCGGCCGGCACTGACCGCGCTCATCCTCGTGACCGGCGTCATCCTGCTGACGGCGCTGTCCTGGCCGTCCTGACACCAGCCCAGTACAGCAGCCTGCCCAGTCAGGCAGAGGGGCGCCTGATGCCGCCACCGCTGCCGTTCAGCGGGATCAGGGTCTCCAGATGGGCACCCTTGACCCAGGAGCCCAGCAAGTCGCGGTGCAGAGCCACGATGTCCTGGCGCAGCGCCAGGCCCAGGGCGGCCTTCGTGAATGTGCGGCAGGTAGTGACGAACAAGGCGACGTCCGCGCCGTGTTCAAGACGGGCGGTCCCGACGAACTTCTGCATGTCCTGTGAGGACACGCTTCGGTGCGGCGCATACTTTTTGCACTGGATCACCAGCTTGCGGCCGTCGGCCAGGTAGCCGACGACATCCGCGCCCAGGTCCCCGCTCTTGCCGCTGACGACGACCTTCGTGCAGCCGTCCCGTCGGCACAGCTCGGCGACGTACGTCTCGAACTCCTGCCACGACAACGCGTCGACCTCGGCCATCGACAACTCCCTCGCCCTGGCCTCCTCCTGGGCTCGCCACGCGCGGTCTTGGCCGACCGCGAGACGGTGCGATCGCAGCAGCGTCCATCCGGCCCCGCCCACCACGGCCGTGGCGAGCACGGCCACCAGTACGGGCCACACCACCGACCAGTGCCGGGCCACCCACACCGCGGCGGCCACCGCCGCCACCGCACCCCAGCCCTGCAGCTGCCTGCGCGTCCGCTTCTTCAAGCGCCGACGCCGTCGACGTGCCGCCATCACTCCCCCGCTCCCCAGACCCGTGATCCGCGGTGCGCACCGGCGGGCGCCGTCCGGCCCGTGCGTGGGCGGGGGTTCATCGGCTGGCCTGGGTGACGCCGCTCGCGAGCTGTCCCAAGATGTTCAAGATCCCCTGGCCCGCCGGGGTGGGTGCGATCAAGACGCCCAGCGCCAGGACGATGACGACGGTCAGCTTCTCGTCGAAGCGGCTGCGGGCCTCCGTACGCCGCCGCAGCCGCCAGACGACGATGACTGCGAGCAGCACCGCCACGTTGATGGTCAGCAACCGTCCCGACCTCCCCCACACGAACGGCCATCACCACGCGGGGACGGCAACACGCCACCCCAGCCTCCTTATGTAGCGGGGCCTCAGCGATGTTGGGACGGGGTTGCCGACGAATGGCACAAAGCCATCGGACCTGGCCGAATACCGCAGCTGGCTGATCCTCTCGCTGACACAGCGACAACCTGCGTGGCAGGGTCAGCTGATCGAGAACGGCATCAGCGAGGGGGCTCCCGTGGAAGCACGGATGTGGAATGGCCTGGTCGGCGTGGTGAAGGAGGCGTACACCGCCTCGCTGGGCGAGGGAGTCGTGCCGCGCCCGGTCATGATGCCGCTGGTGCGCGGCGAGCTGGTCGGTCTGATCTGGGTCCGCCCGCTCAAGGTCGGCCAGGACGCGCTCGCCGGGATCGCGGAGCTCGCGAACATCGCCGCGGCGGCCGGTGCGGACGAGGTGGTCCTCGCCTGGGAGACCCACGACGTCGCCACCGCCTGCGAGCTGCCCATCGTCGGCCCGGCGCCGTGCCTGAACATGGTGCTCGCCAGCCGCGACGGGCACGTGCTGCACCAGTTCCCCTACAGCGAGCAGCTTGTGTCCCGCAGCCCCGAGGGCTGGGCGTCGGTCGCCCCCGACTGGAGGCCGGCCCCGGCGCCGCAGCCCGGCGTCGAACTGGTGCCGCCCATCCAGGCCGCGGTGAACTTCTCCTTCACCCCGATCGAGCTGGACCACCCCGACCCGTTCGGCGTCACCGTCGTGCTGATGGAAGAGGACGGCTACCGCGTCAGCCTGACCGAAGCGTTCGCCCGCTGAGCCCGTGGCACGGGACTTCGACGACGACGCGCCTCGCCGGATCGGGGACGCGAACGAACTGGTCCTCGCCCGCCAGCGGGACGCCGACGAACGGATCTACGTGGTGACCACCAACCTCGTCATCGACGCCCAGGAGAAGCTCGCCCGGCGCCGGCGGCTGGATCGCCTCTGGCGCGCCGGGTGGGCGGTCAGCTGGCTGTCCTTACTCACCGCCGTCATCGGCACGGGCATCGCCTGGTTCACCACCGGCACCCCGGCGCGGTTCGTCCTGGGCGACCTGATCTGCGGCAGCCTGCTCCTGATGTCCCTGCTGGCGCTGGTCGGCGTGCACTTCGCCGGGCGGGACCTGCCCACCCTCCAGCGCCTCGAGGCGCAGCTCGCCTCCGCGCAGGAGTCGCTGTGGAAGCAGAAGGTCAGGAACAACCCGGACCTGGACGACCGACGCAAGCTCTACCGCGAGGAAGTCACGACCGCGGTCGAGCAGTACCAGGCCGACAGCCGCAAGTACCGGCGGATCCACAACGGCCTGCAGACCCTCATCATGATCGGCTCAGCGTCCACGACCACGATCGCGGCCCTGGACACCGGCAAGGAGCTGACCTGGCAGAGCGTCACCCTGACCGTCATCAGCTTCGCCATCACGGTGGCCGCGATGTTCACCGGCTACTACAAGTTCCGCGAGCGCAGCTACTTCCTCCAGCAGACCGCCGACGCCATCGAGGAGGAGGCCAACGCCGTCCGTCTCGGCATCGGCCACTACAGCGAGTACGGACCCGGCCGGGAGGACGAGGCGTTGAAGAAGTTCACCCAGCGCGTCGAGGACCACCGCAACGAGCAGCGGCGCCGCCAGCAGCAGTTGGACCAGCCCGCCGATCAGGCCACGCCCTCCAGCCAGCCGCCCGCGGCCTGACGGCGAGCCGTCTACCGGCGGCCGCGGCCGCGGCCGCGGCCCTCGATGTGACGGTTGAGGATGTCCCGCCGCGCCTGGTGGAAGCCGGCGGGCAGAGCACACTCGGCATCCGGCTTGGCTACGAGTGAGCCTTCTTCAATCGGGTGTATTCCTTGGCCAGTTCGACCCGTGAGCGGTGCGGGCCGCCCAACGTGGTGCACCGCTGCTCGGGTTCCTGGCCGCAGTCGGGGCAGGTCACCTCGTACACCCGCCACGGCCGCCGCGACCGTTGCTGTTCCTTGCGTTCGTCGATGATCGGCTTCAGCCGCTCGTCGTGCGGCACCCGCCGCATCTCACCGGGCATGGTGTCGACGGCGCATCGCTGGCCGCTGTTCGCCCCGCAGCGCGGGCAGCGCCTCTCCAGCCACCTCTTCCGGGTAACTTGCCGATGGAGCGGCGGAAGCCGCTTTTCTTGTCCGGGCCGGAGAGGGCCTGCGGTCTGACGTACACGCTCCCTCCAGGCCTCGACCTTGGCCTGACGATGCGGCCCGATACTGCCGGCCTCGCTCGCTGCCCGAAGCAGCTCACGGACCTTGATCCGCAGTACGTCCGGGTCCGGGTCGGGGGGAAGCTGGTCAAGGTCATCGAGGAGGGTGTTCAGGCGCTTGCTCCTGGCCGCCGCGATGGACGTGAGGTAGCCGTCAGCCGCGTCGATCACGCGGCTCTCCTCCTCGGAACAGGCGTCTTTGGCGGCCGTCTTAGCATCCCGCAACAGCTTCTTGACCTTCCCGGCCCGCTTCTCAGCCACCGCCTGTTCCAGGCTGGCGAACAGCCCTCTGCGGGCCCCGACTTCCTTCTCGATCCAGAGGAGGCCGGAGCGCAGGGCTGCATCCAGCTGCTCCTGCAGCCGCGGGCTCACGCCGGCGAGTTCCGGCATCTCACGGCACACCGAATCCGCCAGGGCGATGGACTCGGTCCGGCGGGCGTAGAGCAGCTTGCGCAGCAGCTCCCGCGCCCGGGTGTCCTGTGCCGTGTCCGTGTTCTGCCCCGGCGTCCACTTCGCGGGCGCCGCCGCGCTGCGGGCCTGGACGATCCGCTGGACCGCCGGCGTCGACAGCCCGCGCTCCGTCACCTCGCACTCCTCCAGGGCGAACCACTCGGTGGGCCGCGCGAAGGCCTCGGTCCCGATCCGCACCCGCCTGCTCGTGCCCTCGCTGTCCAGGCGGATCCGGTGCACGTACCAACGCTGGATCAGCGTGTCCCGGTCGACCGGAACGCCCAGGCCGAGCACCGGCTCCAGGCCGTCGTCCCACACCGGCGCCACCGCCTGGTCCAGGTGCACCCGCAGCGCGCCGCGCGGCCAGCGGATGTCGACGACGGAGCCGAGCGGCGCCCCGGCCGAGCCGGTGTACTCGAAGCTCGCCTCCTCGCCGTGGCCGGCGAGCCAGGCCGCGGCCGCCGACCGCACATACAGGTGATCCGCACTGTTCACGCCGCGGGCGCCGCGCCCGCACACGTGCGGCAGCCCGTCCGGATCCGGGTGATGCGCGAAATGACAGGCGCGGTCCGTGTACAACTTCGTGGTCAACTGACCACCGCAGCCACCGAGCAAAGTCCCGCACCAGAAGGTCTCGTCCTCGTAGCGGTGGCGGAACACGTCCAACTCGATGGCCTCCATCGGCAGCATCAGTGGCTCCTCCGACTCCGCACTGCTCAGCACCGCCGTCTGGATCCGCCGCCTGTCAGCCTGCACAAATGCTCCCGTCGCGTCCCGCCGATCGTGCCAACTCATCGTGTCACCAGGGGCGTTCACCAGCCAGAGGACCCCGTACGCGAGGCAATGCCGCCCGGCTTGGTCCTCACACGGTCACCGCCTTGGCCGGTCGTCCCAGGGGTCCACCTGATCCGTCATGTCCGCCTCCGTTCTGCTGGTCATGCCGTTCTACCCAACGACTGAGGCGCGTTCTTGTGGGGCAGCGTTCCGGCCTTCTCGGCGCGGGCCCGGCGCAGCGCGGCGGCCTCGGTCGCCGCGGCCTGGCGGCGACGCTGAAGGCGAACCTGCTTGATCGGGGCCAGCGCGTCATCCGGGATGACGTCGGGCTCGGGGAACGCGCGGCGGGACAGCTCCCGCATCGCGGCGGTCTGCCGCTCCACCGCTTCCGCGATGCTGGGGTCCACTCGGGACGGCCGGGCCGCCGCCTGAGCGCGGGCGCAGGATGTCGTTGTCGTCAGGCCGGCCGCGCTTTACCCCTCAATCCGTACGACGACGAGGAGGTCACCCGCCTCCCCACCGTTCCTGCCGGGCCAGCCCAATCCTTTGAGTCGCAGTCGCTGCCCGGCCTGAACTCCTGGTGGGAAACGGATCCGGTGGGTTGTCTCCTTGAAGACCTCGCCAGTCCCGTGACAGGACTCGCAGCCCTCCACACCGTGCGCACCAGGCCTGGAGGCGCACGCGGCGCAAGGGTTCAGGTCGGTCAGACGAAGCCCTTTGACTGCGCCAAAGGCTGCGATTTGAGGGCTCACAGCGGACCGGACGAATCTGTCTGGCCCACGGCTAGGTGAGTCCTCGTCGTAGTACCGACGGTCGATCTCGCGGAGGGCCAGCATGACCTGGAAGGCGTCGGTTGGGCGGTCACTGGGGTTCTTGGCCAGGAGCTGGGTGACGAGGTCCGCCAGTTCCCGCGGAGTGCTGAGCCGCCGTTTGAGCAAGGGAGTCGGCTGTTCGTTGAGGTGCTGGTTGATCAGTTGCCAGGACGTGCCGGTGAACGGCCGCTGCCCGGTGAGCATCTCGTAGAGCACGCATCCAAGCGAGTACAGGTCTGAGCGGTGATCGAAGGTGCCGTCGAAGCACTCGGGTGCCATGTAGGCCGGAGTGCCGATGATGACGCCGCTGGTGGTGATGTCGTGACGTTCATCGCCGCTCTTGGTAATGCCGAAGTCCACGACCGTAGCCGTGCCGTTGGGGCGGACGATGATGTTGGACGGTTTGATGTCCCGGTGCACCAAGCCCGCCTCGTGCGCGGTGCCCAGGGCGTCGGCGATACAAGCCGCCGTGCGCACGACGTCAGGCAGGGGCAGTCGGCCGGCTTCCAGCACTGTGCTGAGAGGATCCCCAAGCAGCAGCTGCATCACCAGATAGGCGTACTGCCGTCCGTCGTGCAGCGAGGAGCCAAAGTCGTGCACGGTGACGATATGCGGGTGGGACAGGCCGCCGGCGACTGCCGCCTCGCGGGCGAACCGAGCCACCTGCCGGTCGTTGTCGGTGCTGCCGTCGCCGGTGAGGACCTTGACCGCCACCAGCCGGTCGATCTTGGGATCGTGTGCCTTCCAGACCTGCCCGAACCCGCCCGTGCCGATCGCTTCGATCAGCCGGTAACGCCCGTCCAGGACGGTCCCTGCCTGCATGACTCCCCCTTCCCGCACGCACCGCGACGCACGGTGTACCAGGCGTGTACCCGTCACGCTACGCCGGGACAACCACCAGTAACAGGGGGTGCTGATCTATGAGTTGGCTCAGGCCGTGGTCCGCAGTGCAGCCGGTTCCGGTACGACGGCCGCCGTACCGGACGCCCGGGCGGCACGCTCTTGCCGGGCTCGGCGCAGCGCGGCGGCCTCGGTCGCCGCGGCCTGGCGGCGGCGCTGAACGCGGGCCTGCTCGATCTGGGTCGGTGCATCGTCCGGGACGATGTCGGGCTCGGGGAAGGCCCGGCGGGACAGCTCTCGCATCGCTGCGGTCTGCCGCTCCGCTGCTTCCGCGATGCCTTGGTCCACCCGGGACGGCGGCGCGGCTTGGCGGTGCGCCTCGATCGCGCGGCGGTAGCCGTCCGGCGGTGTCCGGCGCTCCACCGGCGCGACGGCTGCGGCCAGCCGCAGCGCCTGGTCGGGGGCCGCATGGTCGCTCTTCATGGAGGCGGGTGCCAGGACGTGCAGGGCGCGGACGTTCGCGTCGGGCACCTTCTCGTTAGCCGCGGCGATCAGTTTTGGCGCGCTCCAGCGCAGCTGCGTGCCGTACGCGGGCGCATCGGGGGCGACGTCCAGGCGGCCGGTGGCCGCGTCGAACGCCACGGCCTGGACGTGCCCGGCGAGTTCGGGCACGGCTGCGGCGAGGATGGTGTCGAAGTGGGCGAGGACGCTGCCGCCGGCGGCCGGGGCGACCATCCCGCGCTCGGTCATCATCCGGCTGATAGCGCTGCCGAGTCCGAGCGGCTCGCGGCCGTCACGGCGCAGAGCCGTGTCGGTGCGCCGCTTCGGCTTCTTCGTCTGGGTGGCGCCGTTCTTCTTCGCCGCTTCCCGGGCCGCGACCAGGGCCTGGCGCGCGAGGTCGACCCCGCTCAGCTCGGCATTCATGCGATCACCGCCGGGGTGGCGTCGTTGTCCAGCGGGCGCGCGGCGAGCTCGGGCAGCCGGTCCGTCCACGGCGCGGCCGCGGCCGTCTCGGTCCGGGCGGAGGCCTGCTCGCGCAGCTGCTCCAGCCGCTCCGTCAGCAGGTACTGCGCGGTGCGCTCCCGGGCAGCGTCGGCGGCCTTCGTCGCCGCGGCGATAGCGTCCGCACCGCTCGGGTTGTGCTGGAACCAGGGGCGGCCCTGCTCAGCCTTGAACGCCCGCCGCGCCTCAGCTTCGGCCTCCTCGGTCCGGCCCAACATCGCCAGCGCGTCGTCCTGGTATTCCTGGACGGCCTGCTGTGCGGTCTGGAACGCGGCGAATGCGTACGCGTCCTCAGCTGCCTCCGGATTGGCCTCCAGGGCGGCCACGTCGGCGATCTGCAGGAACTCCTGCCATGCGGTGGCGATGCTGTCGCCGATGGCAGTCCGGGCCCCGGCAGTGACGGCCGCGACGGTGCCCGGGTCGGTCAGGTCGGCGGACCAAGCCGCCGCGATGAGACCGGCCTCGCCGATCAGGGTCTCGGTCTGACGACGGTGGTCGCACGCCTCGCACAGCCCGGCCGCCCGCTCCTGCCCGCAGTCCTCGCACGGCAATGCCTGGCGCACCGCGTCGGCAGCGGCCGCGGCCTCACGCTCGCGCTCCGCCCGCTTCCGGGCAGCCGCACGGGCGGCATCGCGGCGGGCCTGCTCCGCGCGGGCCTGCTCCCGACGCCGCACGAGGCCCTCCGCCTCGATGGCCGCCTGCTCACGCAGCCGCTCCTCGAGGACCCGGCGGCGCTCGCCCTCACTCAGGCCAGGCAGCTCCCGGTCGACCTCCGCCGCGATCTTCGCCCGCCGGGCACGCCGGATGTGGAGCACGTTGCCGCAGTTCTCGCACTCCCCGCCGGTGTCCAGCCGGATCCCGTCATCGCACCGCCGGTCCGAACACGCCTGACGCTGCACCAGGCCGCGGCGGATCAGCCACGGGTACGGGCGGGAGACCAGGGCCTCACCGCCGGTCTCCTCCAGCCGGTCGGTGAGCCGGTCGGCCAGCAGCCGCGCCGCCGCCTCCGGCTGCTCCAGCAGGCCCGCCAGCCGCTTCACCTCCGCCTTCGCGGCCGCCGCGACCTGGTCCTGCTGCCAGCCGGACAGCCGCTGCCACAGCCCGGCGACCGGCCCCAGAGCCACCCGCAGACCAAGATCAGCCGGGAGACCCGCCCTCCGCTGCTGCTGCGCTTTTTCCCAACCCGAGGCCTTCGGCTGGTCACCGGCGACAGCCCCGGCAGCAGGCTGCCCATCACGCTCATCGACCGGGGACTCTTTCGGCTTTTCCCCGCGGAGCGGGCCGTCCCCAGCGGTCGGCGGCGCCGACTCGGCAACGGCGGTCTCGCCGTCGACGGCCTGGTCCTCGCGCACGCACACGCGCTCCGGCCGACTTGCTTCACCCTCACGGGCTTCGCCGGAAAAACCACAAGAGAGCTGGAGAGGAACGACGGGAGTAACCACAGACGCGTGGACTGCGTGGAGCTCTGCACCATCGGGACGCTCCTGATCCGCAGTCTCTTCGGCGCTCTCAGCACCGCAGATCCCAGTCGTACCAAGGGCACCGGCCACATCAGCGGGAGCATGATCTCCGCACGCACCATCAGGACGCGCCAAAAACACGGGATCAGGCCCCTGAACAGCCTCCACAGAGGCCAGAGAGCGGCCGTACGCGCGGGCGACCGGCAGCAGCATGACCTTGCCCCGGCCGTTCATCCGCGTCGACGTCGCCTTGCGCTGCCGCGCCACGACACCGGCCTCCGTCAACCGGGCCAGGACCTTCCTGGCCCCGGACGGCGAGCAGCCCAGCAGCCGCGCCAGCGTCGCCGCCCCACGGCCCTCCTTCTTCCTGACCGAGCCGCCGCACAGCTGCAGCCAGCCCGACGCCCGGGTGTGCAGCACCATCAGCAGCAGCCCGAGCCGGTCGGTCGCCGCGCCCTTGCCCGTACGGCCGGCCAGCAGCCCCGGCGGCGTGGGCTCCTTGTTTTCCGGCGTCCAGCCGTGCCCGAACAGCGCCTCGATCAGGCGCAGCAGCGTCGCCAGCTCCGCCTTGGACAGCGCGAGCGGGTGCCCCGCTCCCCCGCCGTGGTGGGCGTTCCACAGCGGCATGACCAGGCAGTCCAGCCCGGTCGGGTGCCCCTTCGCGTCCCTAACCACCCGGGTCCGCAGCGCACCCGAGCCACGCAGCACGGGCAGCACCTTGTGGTGGACGGTCGACTCCTTCATGCCCATCCACCGACCGAGCTCCGAGCCCCAGATGGAGGTCTGGAGGTCGCTCTTCTCGCCCTTGGGCGCCCGCGACTTCGCGTACATCACCACCGCCGCCAGCTTCGGTGCGTCCTTCAGCCGGGCGATTGACGGGTCCGCCATCAGCGCCTGGACCGCGGCGAGCAGTCGCAGCCGCATCTTCCGACCAAGGCGCAGCGGGTCCTCCAGGCCGCTGTCGTCCGGCTGACCGGAGGCCGGGACCGACCGCAGCCCGGGAAGCATCAGGGCGTCGTCGACGACGGTGCCGACGCCCTCCCAGAGAGGCGGGTCCAGCGTGGCGGCCGGCGCCGTGAGGGCGCTCATCGACCCACCGCCGCGACAGAGTTGTGCGAGGGCACTCGCGGGCAGGTGCGAACGATCATTCCGGCAGCATCAGGGACCTGCCCTGTGGACAGATTCCGGCGAGCAGCCGAGGGCCTGTGGACAACGAGATCGGAGACGGACGGGTCGGGGCAGGTAGAGGTGGTCACACCGTCTACAGGTTGAAAATCCGGGTCGCGTGTGACGCTCCCGCCGAAGTTTTTCGACTGGAGGGAACATTTCGGACTAACTTCCTGAACAGGAAAAAACGACTGCGCGAATCCCGTCAGGCGGGAAGCCTGCTGCCCCCGAACCAGGGCGAATCGGGCGTAGCCGAGCTGACAGGGGGACACCAGATCGTGCACTATGAGAGCAACCAACTTCCATATGGGTGGACCGACCGAGCCCCTGCCGGGGCAGGCCTATCCGTTCGTGTGGATGTGTGGGCGCCCCCTCCGGGAGGAGCGGGCACCGGACGAAGAACCAGAGGCGGGTCTCCCTTCCTTGAGGTGATTCGAACGGTTGTTCCGTCAGCCCTTGCCGGGGCCGGCGGAACGGTGCAGAAGCCCCTTGCGAGGGGGTGACTGCGGATGCGAGTCCGGTTCTTGCGGACCGGATGGAACGACCCGCTTGCCAAAGCGGGGTATTGCATTGCGATGAAGAACCAGCTCAATGAGCTGGAGCCCAGAACCGGGTGCGAATCCGGGGGCTGGGCGGCCGACTTGGGTTGCGAAATCCCCGTCGGCACGACGGGCCGCGCGAGGCCACTGTGGATTGCGAGTCCACGTCTTGGCGCGCGCGGCCGATGACCTAGGTCATCCCGACCCCCTCGATACTGAAGGCGGCGTCGGCGAACCCGGAAACAGCCGGAAGCTCAAGGTCATCCCTCATCGGACGTCCCCTCGACAGCGGCGTCCGGATGCTTTGCGGCCAACTTCCGAAGGAGATGTGCGTACGCACGACGGTTTCCCCGGTGGGGCTGGGCACGCCCGGCCTCCCACTGTGCGACCGCGAGACGCTTGACGCCGATGGCCTCAGCGACTTCGGTCTGGGTGAGGCCGGCGGCGAGCCGAAGCTGTTGCCG
>NZ_JBEYFS010000117.1:0-36388 GCF_040634475.1 Streptomyces sp. NPDC007095 | reverse complement strand
GCGCGCGGTACCCCGCGCCCCTGGGGCACGGGGCTGCGCCCCGGCGCCCCAGGGCTTCAGGAACTCGGGGAACCGCGCGCCAAGCCCCTGCCGGCCCGGGGGGAAAATCGTCACGGGGACGGGGGGCGTACCGGGGCCACATCGATCGCTGTGGCGCCCCGCGGCTCCGGCGCATGGCGGATTCCCGGCTCGCGGGAGTACGAACGCAGGTAGCCCACCACCGTGTTGGTGACCGCCACCAGCGGCACCGCCACCACGGCCCCGCCGATCCCGGCGACCAGCCCACCCGCCGCGACGGACAGCACCACCGCCAGCGGATGCACCCGCACGGCCCGCCCCAGAATGAACGGCTGGAGGATGTGGCCCTCGATCTGCTGGACCGCGAGCACGACGAGCAGCGTCATCAGCGCGGTGAACACACCCTGCGTCACCACCGCGACCACCACCGCCAGCGCCCCCGACATCACCGCGCCCACCAGCGGAATGAACGCGAAGAGGAAGATGAAGACGGCGAGGGGCACGGCCATGGGGACGTTCAGGAAGTAGATGCCGAGGCCGATGAAGATCGCGTCGATCAGAGCCACTATCACCGTGCCGCGCACATAGGCCGTCAGGGTCCGCCACGCGCGGGGCCCCGCCCCGGCCACCCCCGGTCGCGCCGCCGCCGGCACCAGCTTCAGCGTCCACTCCCAGATGCGCTTGCCGTCGTAGAGGAGGAAGAGCGTCGAGAACATCGTCAGGAGGATGCCGGTCAGCGCTTCCACCATGACCGTCACGCCCTCCAGCCCCGCCGACGTGATCTGGTCCGTGTTCGCGCCGATCGCCTCCCGCAGGTTCTTGGCGATCTCGTTGATCTGCTTGTCCGTCACATGGAACGGGCTGTTGAGGAGCCACTTGCGCAACTCGTCGATGCCGTCCTGGATCTGGTTCGAGAGGTTGTCGATGTTCTCCTGGACCTGCCAGACCACGAACCAGCCGACCAGCCCCATGATGACGAAGCCGAGGATCGCGGTGAGCGCGGTGGCGAGGCCCCTGGGGAATCCCACTCTCTTCAGGCGCGCCACGGTGGGCTGAAGGAGCGCGGTGATGAGCAGCGCGGCGACGAACGCCAGTACGACCAGTTGTACGGCGCTGATCACCCGCATCAACACCCAGAGGGTGCCCGCGAGTACGAGCAGCCGCCAGCCGGCCTCGGCCGCGACCCGTACGCCCCACGGCACGGCCAGGACGGGATCGGGCCGGGTGTGCGTCTCCGGCCCATGGGTGTAGTGGGGTGCGGGGACGAACGTAACGGAGGGCTCGGTTTCGGATCCGCGTTCACGTTCGGGTTCCCGGTCGAGGGTGGGTTCGGGAGTGGCGTCGGCAGGGGGTGCGGGAGGCTTCGCGTCCACCCGTACCGTCGTCGAGCCGCGCGGTGGCCGGTCGTCGGTCTCGTCGCTCAGGTCGAGTGAGCCCCCCGACTCCTTCTCCACCTCGGCGCGGCGCTCGTCCAACCGCGCACCCAGCTCCGTCAGCTTGGCGCCGAGCCGGCCGAGCAACCCTGGCACTCTCGACATGGTCCGTCCTTTTCCCCCGCTTCTCCCCACCACTCCCCCCTGGAGTCGTCGGTTCCGACCGTACATGGCCGAAGCCCCTCACCCTAGGACGGGGAGGGGCTTCGAAAGGTTGAGCGGCCGGAGGTGACGACGGCTCAGTAGTTGCCGTGAGCCTGCCAGTACGACCAGGCGTCGCAGGGGCTGCCGTAGCGTTCGTTCATGTAGTTGAGGCCCCACTTGATCTGCGTGGCCGGGTTGGTCTGCCAGTCGGCACCGACCGACGCCATCTTGTTGCCGGGCAGCGACTGCACGAGACCGTAGGCGCCCGAAGAGGGGTTCTGGGCCCGGTAGTTCCAGGTGGACTCGTGGTCCACGATGTTGCTGAAGCACTGGAACTGACCGCTGGGGATGATCTGGCGCGCGATGGCCTGGACCTCGGCAACGGTGTACGAGGACTGCGGGGCCAGGCTGACAGCGGCCCGCGTCTCGGAGCGGCTGGCCGCTTCCGCGGCTTCCTTGCGCGCCTTGGCGTCCGCCGCGGCCTTCTGCTTCGCGACCGCGTCCTTGGCAGCCTGCTTGCGGGCAGCCTCCTCCGCGTCCTTCTTGGCGCTCGCGTCCGCGGCGATGGCCTGTGCGTCGGCCTGCTGCGTCAGGGACGCGGTCTGCACCTGGGCCTGCTGGCCCGCAGGTATGTCCGCGAGGAGAGTCGAGTCACTCGCCGTCGCCTCGGCGTCGTTCGACGGCTGGCCAGTGCTGCCCGAGGCAACACCACTCACGGCGCCGACAGCGGTGACCGCGGTGGCCGAGGCCACTGCGAGTCCCCGGACCGAAATCCGGCTCACACGGTTTCCTTCCAGCATCGCCCGCTTAGGTGACCCTCGCGGACGCAATCTTGCCCCTGAACACTGGCCTCCCAACTGCGGGGTCACGGGAGGCACGGGCCCGGTGGGCAACTCCCGTGACGGAAGTGCCGCGTGGTGCGCGGGCGGCATACGACGACTCTATGGAGTTCTGGTGTTCCTGAGGTGCGGTACCGCTGGGGGTACACGTGTGTCGTATGCGGGGCCTGACAGGAATGAGACTCTGCCGTAACCCGACGCCGCGAGGCAATTCCCAGTTGCGTGTGAAAGCTCACACCCCGTTTGCCCCAGGAGTTTTGCGGAAACAAGCGCGCACGAAGACGCCGCCCGGCTACGCTCTTCGCCTTTTGCCGGGCGGCGTCAACTACCGTGCATCCACCACGTTTTGACCAACCAGGTCAAGCAGTGCCAGATGTGTCCAGATGGAGCAATCTGGATCCAGGTGGGTCCAGATGGAGCCAGATGTGTCCAGATGGAGCCAGATGGGTCAGATCTGTCCGTCCTCCAGCATTTCGGTCACAAGCGCCGCGATCTGGGACCTCTCGGAGCGGTTCAGCGTCACGTGCGCGAAGAGCGGATGACCCTTCAGCTTCTCCACGACGGCGACCACGCCGTCGTACCGGCCGACACGCAGATTGTCCCGCTGTGCCACGTCATGGGTGAGAACCACCCGCGAGTTGGCGCCGATGCGGGACAGAACGGTCAGCAGCACGTTCCGTTCCAGTGACTGGGCCTCGTCCACGATCACGAAGGCGTCGTGCAGGGAGCGGCCTCGGATGTGGGTGAGCGGCAGGACCTCCAGCATGCCGCGCGCGGTGACCTCCTCGATGACCTCGCGCGAGGTGACCGCCGACAGCGTGTCGAAGACCGCCTGCGCCCAGGGGCCCATCTTCTCGGCCTCGGAGCCGGGCAGATAGCCGAGCTCCTGCCCGCCCACCGCGTACAGCGGCCGGAAGACCATCACCTTCTGATGCTGACGCCGCTCCAGCACGGCCTCCAGGCCCGCGCAGAGCGCGAGCGCCGACTTGCCGGTGCCGGCCCGGCCGCCCATCGACAGGATCCCGATGTCGGGGTCGAGCAGCAGATCGAGCGCGATGCGCTGCTCGGCGCTGCGGCCCTTGATTCCGAAGGCCTCCCGATCGCCGCGCACCAGCCGGACGTTGCCCTCGGAGGTGACACGGCCGAGGGCCTTGCCGCGCTCCGACTGGATCGTCAGACCGGTGTGGACCGGCAGGTCGGCCGCTTCGGGGACGTACGCGTGTCCCTCCTCGAAGAGGATGTCCACCTGCTCACCGGACAGGGTCAGTTCGGACATTCCGGTCCAGCCGGAGGAGCCCGTGATGGCCAGTTCCGCGCGGTACTCCTCGGCGAGGAGGCCGACGGACGAGGCCTTGATCCTGAGCGGCAGGTCCTTCGAGACGACGGTGACGTCGTACCCCTCGGCCTGCAGGTTGCGGGCGACCGCGAGGATGCGGGAGTCGTTGTCCCCCAGGCGGTACCCGCTGGGCAGGACGCTGGGGTCCGAGTGGTTGAGCTCGACGCGTACGGTCCCACCGAGTTCCCCGATCGGGATGGGGGCGTCGAGGCGGCCGAACCGCACCCGGAACTCGTCGAGCAGGCGCAGGGCCTGCCGGGCGAAGTAGCCGAGCTCGGGATGGTGCCTCTTGGCCTCCAGTTCCGTCACCACGACGATCGGAAGCACGACCTCGTGCTCGTCGAAGCGGCTCAGGGCGTTCGGGTCGGCCAGCAGGACGCTGGTGTCGAGAACATAGGTGCGCCGGTCTGGCATACGACGCTTTGTGCTGGTCACCACGGAAGGACGTACCCCCTCGGATGAGGTCGGGGAGCGACGGAGAGGAGCTGGACCGGTCCTGGCCGCATTGCGCGGGCCGGAGACCGGCCCTCCGTCTCGTCCGTACGGACCGCACGGTCGGGCTGGTGCAAAGGGCCTCCCGGGCGGACGGCCCCGTGCCGTCCGCTGAGATACGACACCCGTGGTTCGGGCGTCGACCTGCATGGCTTATGCCCTCGAACATGCGCGGCCATGCAAGAGCATGTGACCACGCGTTCGTTAACTCCGGGTGACGCGCACCCCTCGCACCCCCTGGGTCAGCCTCCGTAGCGGCGGTGTCGCGCCGCGTAGTCACGCAGGGCACGCAGGAAGTCGACCTTGCGGAACGCCGGCCAGAAGACTTCGCAGAAGTAGTACTCCGAATGGGCGGTCTGCCAGAGCATGAATCCGGACAGCCGCTGCTCACCGCTGGTGCGGATCACCAGGTCCGGATCGGGCTGGGCACTCGTATAAAGATGCTTGCCGATGAGATCGATGTCCACGGACTCGGCGACGTCCTCGATCGAGGAGCCCTTGTCGGCGGCGTCCAGGAGCATGGAGCGCACGGCGTCGGCGATCTCCTGGCGTCCGCCGTAGCCGATGGCGACGTTGACCACTATCCCGTCGACGTGCGCGGTGGCCTCCTCGGCCTCCTTCAGCGCGGTCTGCATCTGGGAGGGCAGGATGTCCGGCGTGCCCACGTGGTGCACGCGCCAGCGGCCGTCGGCGGCGAGGGTGCGTACGACGCCCTCGATGATGCCGAGCAGGGGGACGAGCTCGTCCTCGGGGCGGTCGAAGTTGTCCGTCGACAGCAGCCAGAGGGTGACGACCTCGACATCGGTCTCCGAGCACCAGCCGAGGAACTCCTCGATCTTGTCGGCACCGGCGCGGTGCCCCTGGGCGGCCGTGCTGCCCGCCGCCTTCGCCCAGCGCCGGTTGCCGTCCATGATGACGCCGATGTGCTTGGGCACCTGGTCGTGGTCGAGGTGGCCCTCCACCCTGCGTGTGTAGAACCTGAGCAGCAGCCGGCGCAGGTTGTCCCGCAGGTTCACGTGTTGTCAGCCCCTCCGTGCGGATCGGACGGGCGCGGCAGAGCGGCCTCGCTCAGCGCAACCCCTGTCCATATGACGGTCCCCGGGGGCGAAGCCTACCCCCGCGAAACCAACGGCCCTGCAAGAGGTGTCTGTGGTCCGACAAGCGGGCCGGGGTGGAGGCGCTGTGTCACCAGGGCCGGTTCCCGGGGACAGGGGGGCGCACGGGGGCGCAGGCGGAGACGGTGAAGGGGTGGGGTGCGGGGGCACAAAAAACGGGCCGGTCCGTGGGGGGGAGACGGACCGGCCCGAGGGGGGGTTTCCACCATAACCCTTCGTAAGTGATGCTGCGTGCATCGGCGTGCCACAACTACTCTCCGAAACCGGACGACGACGCCACGGTGGCCGCGGAACCTCTCATTCAGGGCTTGACCATGGCTGAATCGCAGCGGATTCAAAGAGAATGGAGAGGTAAACGGAGAGATCCGGAGGGTTTGCGACCAACTGGGTCTTCCCTGCCGACTCGCCCCCATGTACTCCGGGAGAGTGACGCGCGCCCGTGTCGCCCGCTTGACGGCGCCGCTAACTTCGCACCCATGGCCATGCTCACCACGCCGGGGATCCCCGCACCGGTGCCGCTGGAGGTCGCCGTGTCGGCCCGCGCCCGGCGCCGTGGACTGCTCGGGCGAGACGGGATCGACGGGGCCCTGCTGCTCTCACCGGCCAGTGCGGTGCACACCCTGGGGATGCGGTTCGCGATCGACGTCGCCTATTTGGACCGGAAGTTCCGCGTCTTGGCGGTGCGGACGATGAAGCCGGGGCGCATGGGGCGCCCCCGCCCACGCTCCCGCCGCATTCTGGAGGCGGAGGCCGGGGCGATGGAGCGATGGGGCGTACGGCGCGGGGTGCAAGTCACCGTGCACGACCGGTGACGTGACTTCAGGGAGGGAGCGCAGCACCGCGCAGCCCCCTCCACTGCGCGGTGCCACACGCGCAGCTTTGCTCACGCGAATTACCTTGGTCTGAACTTACGTGAGGCGAACACCCCGGACGACCCACCCCCGATAACGATGTGGAAACCCTGTGCAGAAGTTCGTCATACGGACGGACATCTCACCCGCGGCCGGTCGCATCAGGGTGTTTTCGGTCAATCGGTTCCCGGGCGCTCCAGCGGCCAGGATCTGACCTCATTCCCGCCTACCTTCGCCGCATGACGCTGAAGATCACATGGAACGAGGCGAGCGCGCGGCGAATGGAACGCCAGTTCCTGGCCGTTCCGGCGCGCGGCGGGACTCCGGTCGCCGACACCGTCGGCGCGATGCTCGGCGCGCACGCACAAGTCCTGTCGGCGGCCGAGATGTCGGTGGGCGTACGCGCCGAGGGAGTCACGCGGGCAGACGTACGCGCCGCGCTCTGGGAGGACGGGTCGCTGGTGAAGACGTACGGTCCGCGCGGCACCGTACATCTGCTCCCCACCGCGGAACTCGCCCTCTGGACAGCCGCCTTGGCGGCGATCCCGTCCGGCCGGAGCCCCTTCGCGCCCGCCGTCCGGCTCACCGAGGAGCAGGCGGACGAGGTCGTGGCGGCGATCGGGGACGCCCTGGACGGCGCGCGGCTGACCATCGACGAGTTGAGCGACGAGGTGGTGGCGCGCACCGGGTCCTGGGCCGGAGACCTGGTGATGCCCGCGTTCCAGGGCATGTGGCCGCGCTGGCGGCAGGTCATGCACCGGGCGGGTCAGCGCGGCGCGCTGTGCTTCGCCCCGAACCGGGGCCGCAAGGCGACGTACACCCGGCCCCCGCACTTCGAGCCGCTCGCCGCCGACGAGGGGCTCGCCCTGCTCGTAGGGCGCTATCTGCGCGCGTACGGACCGGCGACGCCGGGGCGGTTCGCCAAGTGGGCCGCGGCTCCGCGTGGTTGGGCCACCGAACTCTTCGCCTCGCTGGCGGGTACGGGGGTCATCGAGGAGGTCGACTTCGAGGGGCCGGCGTGGGTCGCGGCGGGCGACACGGAGTTCCCGGGGACGCCGGTGAGCGGGGTGCGGCTGCTTCCGTATTTCGACGCGTACGCCATCGCCGCGGGGCCCCGCGAGGTGCTGTTCCCCGGGCCGGCGTACGGACGTGCCCTCGCGGGCGGCCAGGCCGGGAACTTCCCCGTGCTGCTGGTCGACGGCGTGGTGGCCGGGGTCTGGCACCAGCGGCGCCGGGGACGGCGTACGACGGTCACCGTGGAGCCGCTGGAAGGGCTGACGGCGGCGCGGGAACGGGAGTTGGCGCAGCAGGTGGAACGAGTGGGTGAAATCCTGGAGGCGGGGGCGGAGTTGGTGGTGGGGAGGGTGACGGCGGGCCCGCACGCATGAGCTCGAACGCGAGCCCTCCCGGGGATCCCATGGACCCCTAGGAACGACGCGGCTTGCGCGCCTCGATCAGGAAGCGGGCGCTGTGGGCGACGAACGGGCCCTTCGCCTCGATCCGCCCGTGCAGGGCACGCAGCTCGGTCCGGTACCGGTCGACGGTGAAGCCGGGGACCATCCAGATCACCTTGCGCAGGAAGTGAACGACGGCACCGATGTCGTAGAACTCGACGCGCAGCCGCTCCGCGCGCAGGTCGACGACGTCGAGCCCGGCGGCCTCGGCGGCGGCGCGGGCGCGGTCCGGGTGCCGGCCGTTCCTGACGTCCTCCGGCAGCGGGCCGAGGAAGTACTCGACGAGTTCGAAGACGCTCGCCGGGCCGACCTGCTGGGAGAAGTACGTGCCGCCGGGGCGCAGGACGCGCGCGATCTCGGACCAGTGCGTCGTGACCGGGTGCCGGCTGGTGACCAGGTCGAAGGCGCCGTCCGCGAAGGGCAGCGGGGCGTCCTCGGGAGAGGCGACGACCACGGCGCCACGGGGGTGGAGCAGGGCGGTGGCCTTCGCGACGTTCGGAGGCCAGCCCTCGGTGGCGGCGGTGAGCGGGGGCAGCGTCGGCGCGGAGGCCAGCACCTCACCGCCACCGGTCTGGATGTCCAGCGCGGCGGACGCGTGCGCGAGCCGCTCCCCCATCGCCCGCGCGTACCCCCATGACGGACGCTCCTCGGTGGCGCGCCCCTCGAACCAGGAGAAGTCCCACCCCTCGACGGACGCGGCCACGGCCTCGTCGACGAGAGCTTCGAAGGTGCGGGTGGTGGTCATGGGGAGATCTTCTCAACGGGGCGGCGGGGAGGCGAGGCGTTTTCCACCGGGCAACGGGGTTCCGGGGCCAGCTGTCCAGGGCGCTCGTCGCCGGTGCTCTCACTCCTCGGGGAGTACGAGCAGGGTGTGGTCGTCGTCGCCGTGGCGGACGGTCCCCTGGTGCTGGAAGCCGTGCCGTTCCAGGAGGCGTACGGACGCGGTGTTGCCCGTGAAGGGATCGGCGTACAGGGGGCGGTTCCTCTCCAGCCCGAGGAAGCGGGCCAGAGCCTTGGTGCCGATCCCCCGGCCCCAGTACGGGCGGCCGAACCAGTAGCCGATGAAGCGCCGCTCGCCCTCCCACCAGGAGACGACGTTCCCGGCCGGCACACCGTCCACGGTGACCGTCTGCACGAGGACGGTGTCGTCACCGAGGACCCTGGTCCTCCAGTGGGACATGAACGCCTCCCGTGTCCGGGGCTCGAACCTCGACCGCCGGGCCGCCTCGGGATCGTGCTCGTAGGCCAGGAACAGGTCGAGGTCGGTTTCGACCACGTCCCTCAGTCGTACGTCGTCCTCACTCATACCGACGAGTGTGGCAGCGGGCACTGACAACGACCGCCCTACCCGATGAGCGGCCGGACCTCCCGGGCCGCGAACCGTACGAAGGCCTCGGGGTCCGGTTCGTCGGCGGTGGGCTGCAGGACCACGGTGTCGGCGCCGGCCTCCACGAGGCGCTGTACGGCCTTGGCGACCGCGCCCGCGTCCCCGGCGACGCCGTGCTCCGGCAGCGGATCCTCACCGTTCGCCTCGATCTCGGCGCGCAGCCGCGCCGGCGCGTCCGGTCCGGTGGCCGTGTGGAGGTAGACGATCACCCGGTGGTGGTCGGTCCGGCCCGCCGACTCCCGCCCCTCGTCGATGAGTCGGCGCGCCCGCCGTACCCCTTCCGGCGCGGTGGCGGCGGTGAGGACGGTGCCGTCGGCGGCGGCCCCCGAGAGCCGGAGCGAACGCGGCCCGGTGGCGCCCGCGAGCACCTCCGGTGCCGCCGCCGGGGGCCAGTCGAGGGCGACGCCGTCCAGCTTCACGTACCGGCCGTCCGTGCTGACCCGCTCGCCCCGCAGCAGCGCGCGCAGCGCGTCGAGGTGCTCGCGCAGCAGCGTCACGGGTGACTCCGCACGCGCCCCGACCTGCCCCATCCAGTCCTGTACGCCGTGTCCGACGCCCAGGATCGCGCGCCCCGGGAACATCCGGTGCAGCGTGGCGGCCTCCATCGCGGTGACGGCGACGTTCCGCAGCGGGACGGGCAGCAGGCCCACGCCGACCCGGACCCGTTCGGTCCAGGCGAGGGCGGCCGCCGCGGCCGAGATGCCCCCTTCGAGGAAGCAGTCCTCCCACAGCCACAGCTCCTCCAGGCCCGCGTCGTCCGCCGCGTGCGCGACGGCCCGCAGCCGCTCGGGGGGCAGTTGGGGCCGGAACACAACACCGAGAACAGTCATGGAGCCTTCCTACCGATGCCCCGGCTCGCGGACAACACCTTTACGTGTCGGCTACGTGTCGGCGGTTCCGGGGTCGGTAGCAGTGGTGGTGGCGGGGGCGATGGCGGTGCTGTCGCGTTCGTAGCGCAGGAGTACGACCCCGTTGCCGAAGGCCCGTGACTCGACGAACCGCAGATCGGTCGGGGTGTGCGACTCCGGGAACAGGGGTTTGCCGCGGCCGATCAGCACCGGATGGACATACACCCGGAGCTCGTCGACCAAGCCGTGCCGCAGGAACGCGGCCGCGAGGTCGGCGCCGCCGAGGCCGAGGTCGCCGCCGGGCTGTTCCTTGAGCGCCCTGACCTCGTCCGGTACGACGTCCCGGACGATCGTGGTGTTCCAGTCGGCCCGCTCCAGTGTCCGCGAATACACGTACTTGGGGATGTCCCGCCAGATCCCCGCGAACTCGACCATCTCGGCCGTACTGTCCGGGCTGTCCGGATCCTGGTCGGCCGTCGGCCAGAACCCGGCCATCAGCTCGTGCGTGACCCGGCCGTCCAGCAGGCCGCCGAGCTTCCTGATCTCCTCGTTGAAGTGGCGGTGCAGCTCCGCGTCGACGCGGTGCCAGTCGATCTCGCGGTTCGGTCCCTCGATGAATCCGTCCAGGGACACCGACATCATCAGGACGATTCTTCTCATGACACCAGGTTCTCAGCTCTGGGCTCCCGAGGACCCACTGTTCGCCGCGCCACGTGGGAACGTCACCTCCACCCGGCGGTTCTTCCGGCGGCCCTCCTCCGAGGTGTTGTCCGCGATCGGGTAGTCCTCGCTGTAGCCACGCACCTCGAAGGTGACGTCCGTCGAGCCGAGCGCCGCCGCGAGTTCGTCGTGGACGATCTCCGCGCGCTTCTTGGAGAGGACCAGGCCGTGGGCGTACGAGCCGAGGTTGTCGGTGAACCCGAACACCCTGACCGTCGTCGCCTTCTGGTTCTTGATCTCGTCCGCGATCGCCTGGATACGGGAACGGGCGTCGGGGTTCAGCTTCGAACTGTCCTTGGGGAACAACACCTCGGCCTGCAACGCGAACGTCACGTCCGAGTTCGTGTCCTCCCGCCGCTCCTCACCACCGAGGTCCTCGACGACCGACTTGATGTCCAACACCTTGGCCGGCGCGAGCGTGGCGCCGTCGGCGAGCTTCAGGCCGGGGCTGGTGGGGTCGACGGTGGGGGGTGGGGAAGTGGTCAGACTGCCCGGAGGCGCGCTCGGGGTCCCGTCGTCCGCGTACGCCTGAGTACCGCTGAGAGTCAGAGTGGTCAGGACGGCGAAGGTCGTGAACATGGTGGCCGCGGTGCGGGAGGTGAGGGCCATGGGTCACTCGCCGTCGGAGAGTGTGAGGGTGGCCGGGGGCATGGTCGGCACCTGGAACTGCACGCTCGTCGTCCCGTCGGGCGGCGCCGGGAACTGGGCGAACCAGTCGACGGTGGCACCCTGGGAGACACCGCCCTGGAACTTCGTGCAGAGGCAGTGCCCTTCGGTGTCCCGGAGGATGAGGTACTTCTTCTTGCCCTTCTCATCGACCAGACTGGCTCCGGCCAGGGATCCGCCGTTGCTCTTCAACTCGGTCTCGTCGCTGATCCATTCGGCACCGATCCAGATGCCCGAGGTGCCGTTGGTCACCGTGCCGTTGACGGTGACGAACCCGCCCTGGTCGCGCTTGGCCGACGTGATCGTCAGCGTGATGCCGTTGCTCTTCACTTCGGCGATCGCTTGATTCACGCTCGGTGAACCGCTTTCCTTCGGCTTGCCGTCACCGTTGTTCTGGGCAGGGGACGAAGTCGATGCCCCCTTGCCCGACTTGGCGTCTCCACCCCCTCCGCAACCGGCCACCGTGAGGAGCAACCCAGCAGTGATCGCCAGTGCGCTCAGCGCCCTGCGGCCCTTCATGGTGTGCCGAAAGTCCATCGGTACGGCTTCCTCTCACTCGGCCAGATGCACAGAGAACAGCACGGACGGGTCCGGAAGGTCGACCGGATCGAACTTTCCGGGGTCGATGTTGACGGTCTGCCCGTCGCAGTTCAGTTCCACGGGCTTCTTGGGATCCGCGGCCGGATCGAAGTCGCAGCGTGGCTGGATGACAGCGACGGCATGGGCCGTCGCGTGCTTGTCCTCCGTGCCGGGAATGATCGACTTGCCAACCGTGTACCGGGTCTCGATATCCACCCGGTAGCCCGGAAATCCGTTCACATCGGCCGGGGTAAATCCCTGCACTGTCGAGTCGTTCTCAGCGGCCAGCCGACCGGCCGCAGCCGCGGCTCCGGTGCCTTTGAACAGGTCTCCCTTGAGCCAGTCCAGCCAGTGGTCATCCGTGCCCACGGCCCCCGCCAGGCCCGTCATCAGCTCGTCGCGGGAGTCCCGTGCGGCCGCCAACGCCGCAGCGTCCGCCGCGGATTGAGCCCCATTCCGGGCGGACGCTGCTTGTGCGAACACGAAGAAGGCGATCGCGGCGAAGAGCAGAATCCCCGTCATCCAGATGTAGATGGGGAGAGTCTGCCCTCGGTCGCTGTGCGGCGGGCCGCCGGTCAGGCTCCGCCAATGACTCTGTTCACTGCGTTGCCGATCGCCTGCGAAATCTTTCCGTTCAGGCCGAGCTGATCGATGAGCGTGTAGATCCCCGCGATCAGAATCATCAGGCCCGCGTACTCCACGAACCCGGCTCCCGCATCCCGCCCGCGCCCGCGCATCCGGGTGGAAACCGTCTCCGTCCAGTCCCGCAGAGCGCGCTCCACCCGGACCCCCGCCCTCAGCGTCCAGTCCCTCGTCACCATGGCCCCTGCCCTCCCGCCCGACGCCACCACTACCGACCCGAGCACCGTACGTGAGACCGCGCCTACTCCGGGTGGGCCCAGGGGCCCAACTTCGGGTGGGTGGAGTCATCGGCTCCACCCCTCGCGTGCCGTGCCCAGCCAGTGGGCGATCGCTTCGCTGCGCGAGGAACTGTGCAGCTTTGCGAAGATGCGGTTGATGTGGTTCTTGACTGTCTTCTCACTGATGAAGCAGGCGGCGGCGATCTGCTGATTGCTCATGCCGGACGCGATGAGATCCATGACCTCCACCTCCCGTGAACTCAGGCCGAAGTCGAGCCGGTTGGGCACGCGACGGCGCAGCCTCGCCGCGTAGCCGGGGCGAGCCTTCGACGACTGTCCCACAAGTGGTTGCAGGTGCGAAGGGAAATCGTTCGGTTCGTACGAAACACCGAGTGAATCCGGGACAGTCGCCTTCGCGTGCCGTACCGCGTGCCGTACCTCCCGTACGGCGGAGATCAGTTCGGCGGCCGTGAACTCGCCGTGGACGAGATAGCCGACCGCGCCCCGGCGCAACGCCTCGGCCACGACCTCGGGTTCGCGGCTGTAGGTCAGCATCATCACGGGGGCGAGCAGGGAGAGGGCGGGAAGGGCCGTCAGCCCGTCCGTGCCGGGCATGCGGACGTCGAGGAGGACGACGTCCGGGCGCAGTCGGGTGGCGGCCGCGATGGCCTCCTCGCCGTCGGCCGCCTGCGCGACGACCTCGAGGTCCGGGTGGCCGTCGAGCAGCGCGGTCAGGCCGGCCCGGACGACCGGGTTGTCGTCGGCCACGAGTACACGGAGGTTCGGGCCGGGAAGTGCCTGGTCAGGCATGTGCGGCCTCCTCTTGAGGGATGGGGGGAGGGTGGGGGACGGCGGAGGACCGCGGGAGGGTCAGATGGATTTCCGCGCCTCCTTGCGGGGAACGGTTCAGGTCGACGCGGCCGCCCAGCGACGCGGCTCGCTCCGCCATGCCGAGCAGGCCGAAGTGGCCGGATCTGGTCAGGTCGTCGAGGGTCAGGTCGTCGAGGGCGACGGGCCGGGGCGGACCGACTCCGTCGTCCCGTACGCGTACGGCGCACTCGGTTTCCGACACGTCGAGTTCCACCGTCACCCGCGTCGCGTCCGCGTGGCGGTGCGCGTTCTCCAGCGCCTCGGACACGATCGCCAGGACGTGGTGGGCGGTGGCGTACGGGAGGATCGGGGGCTCGCCCCGGTGGTGGAGGGAAGTGGGGAGGTGGGTGCGGGACTCGAAGGCCCTTACCCGGGCGTCGAGTTCGGACAGGACGTCCGTGTTCGCACGCGTGAGGTCCGTGTGGCGGCGCAGGTCGGAGAGGAGGTCGCGGGATTCCACGGCCGCCCGGCGGGCCGCGCCCGCGACGATCGTCGCCTGCCGCCCCAGCCTGTGCGGGTCCGCGTCCCCGGCGGCGGCCGAGGCGGCGAGGGCCTCGGCCGCCAGGGCCAGGCCGTGCAGGGTCTTCGCGACCGAGTCGTGCATCTCGCGGGCCAGGCGGGCCCGTTCGGACTCCACCGCCTCGGCGACGGCCAGGCGCGAGTTCGCCTCCGACAGGGCCTGGCTCGCCGTACCGAAGCGGAACATCAGGTTTCGCAGGGTGACACCGATGATGCCCGCGCCGACGCAGAAGCCCGCGACGAGCAGGGTGCTGGCGCCCGACCCCGGGTGGTGTTGCCAGGCCCTGTACACCGTCACCAGCACGATCAGCTGGAGGCCGGTGAAGATGCCCGAGCCGCGCCAGCCGTACAGCAGGCCCGCGAGGAGCGGGGTGCACACCGTCGCGTACGCGAGGGGGGACGCGGGGGACGCCGTCAGCAGCAGGACCGCGCCGAAGGTCAGGTCCACGGCCATGAGACCAGGGTGCGCGAGCAGGCGCGGGCCGAACCGGTCCCAGTCCCTGAGCATGGCGTACGAGCCCATGACGCCGAGGACGGCGGCCACCAGGACCGTGTAACGGGGTGGGCCGTTCACGGCGTTGGTCATCGCGAAGGGGGCGCCGATCGCGATCGCGGCGAGGCGGACGCCGAAGGCCTGGCGGCACAGCGCCTGGAGGGCGTTGAGCTGGAGGCGGACGCTTCCGGGGGCCGGGGCGTCGTCGGCCAGGTAGCCGTCCTCGGTGCTCGCGAGGTGCCGCCGCGCCCACAGGCGGGACAGCCACGGCGGGGGCTGCGACAGCCACAGCGGGAGCGTCGAGAGCGGTGACGGCCTCGGCAGGGGAGTACGGCGGCTGGTCATCAGCGGCCCAGGATCGAACCGAAGTTCGTGCCCGACCCCAGGAACATGCCCGTGGCGATCAGGATCATCGTCGCCGGGAGCATGAAGACGAGGGTCACCATCGTCGCCTTGGGGATGGTCTTGGCCGCGCGGCGGCGGGCGTTCTGGGCGTCCGTGCGGCGCATGTCCGTGGCGAGCTGGATGAGGGTCTCGGCGATGGGGGAACCCAGCTCCTCGCCCTGCTGGAGCGCCGAGACGAACTGGGCGACCTGCTCGGAGGAGTTGCGCTTGCGCAGTTCGTCGAAGGCCTGGCGGCGGCTGACGCCCATGTCCATCTGGCGCAGCGTGATGCGCAGTTCGTCCGCCCAGGGGCCCTCGTACTTCTCCGCGACCCGGTCCAGCGCCTGGCGGAAACCCAGGCCCGCCGAGACCACGACCGCCAGGACGTCGAGGAAGTCGGGGAGCGTGCGGTCGATGACCTCCTTGCGTTCGCGGACGGCCTGCCAGATGAGGGCGTCGGCGGCGACGAGCCCGAAGGCCAGGGTGAGGACGGCGAAGAGGAGCTGGCCGTTGGAGAGGAAGACGAGGCCGAGTACGACACCGAAGACGCCGTACACCGCGCGGCGGGCGGCGTAGCGGTTGAGGGTCAGGCCGCCGGGGTTGCCCGCCATGTCTATGCGGCGGCGTTTGGCCTCGACACGGCGGGGACCCATGAGGCGCAGGACCGTGGGGGCGAAGCGCATGCCGAGGCGGTCGACGGCGGACTCGGCGGTGGAGACGCGGGTTCCGCCGACCTCCAGGGCGAGCGCGAGGTCGCTCGGGAGTTTGGCGTCGGCGCGGATCATGCGGATGCCCAGCAGGGCGCCCGCGACGGCCCCGGCCGTCAGGAGGGCGAGCAGCAGCGCGAGCAACGTGACCCCTCCTCTCTCAGACTTCGATCTTGCCGAGGCGGCGGATGACGAAGAAGCCGACGGTGTACAGGCCCAGCGAGATCAGGACGAGGGTCTGGCCGAGGCCGGAGCCGGTGACGCGGGCGAGAGCCCCCTCGTTCGAGGAGTTGATCAGGAGCAGCGAACCCAGACCGAGCATCGGGACCGTGAAGGCGGTGGCGTTGACCTCGGAAAGCATGGTGCGGACCTCGCGACGGGTCTCCTTGCGGTCCTCCAGGGTGTGGGTGAGGTTGCGCAGGGAGCTGACGACCGAGCCGCCCGCCTTGTTGGCGAGGACCAGGGTCGTGACCAGGACGATCAGCTCGCGGGAGGGGAGGCGCTCGGAGAGTTCACCGAGGGCGTCGTCGATGGTGCGGCCCAGCATCAACTGGTCGGCCACGTGGGCGAGTTCCTCGCCCGCGGGGGCTTCGAGCTCCTCCGCCGCCATCGCCAGCGCCGTCCGCAGGGCCAGTCCCGCGGCGGTCGCGTTGGCCAGCAGACGTGCCACGTCGGGGAGTTGGCCGATGAAGGCCTCGATACGTTTCTGGCGCTGCCAGTTGAGGAAGATGGCCGCGCTCCACACACCCACGAGGGCGGCGATCGGACCGAAGAAGGGGGCCAGCACCGACGCGGCCATCAGCCACAGCGCGACGACGACGGCGGTGACGTACGTGGCGAACTCCCCCGCCGTCACGTCCAGGCCCGTCGCCGACAGGCGCAGGTGGATCGCCCGGCCGAGGCGGGTGCGGCGCAGCCGGCGGTCGATCGCGGCGAAACGGCGTACGCGGCCGGCCGCGGTGCGCAGCGGGCCGCCGCCGGAGAGGCGGTCGACGAGGGCCTGACGCTGGGCACGGCCCGAGGCGTACGTGTGGACGCCCGCAACGGCGAGGGTGCCGCACAGCACGGTGGCGCCGAGGGCGAGGAGTGCGGGGTCGTTCATGGCTGCCTCCCTTCGGGGGCGGGGTCGGTCATCCGATGGCCCGCCTCGTGTCGAGTACGTCGAGGACCTCGGCCACGCCGAACGCGGGCGGCAGCGGTTCGCCTGCGACGTACAGCTTCTCGGCGGCCTGGCGCGGCAGCTGAAGGTGCTCGAAACGGCCGTGTACGACACGGTCGGGTCCTGCGGGGCGGGGGACGAAGCGGGTGACGGGGACGACGCGGAACTGTTCGCGGCCGTGCGAGACGACCAGGGCTATCTCGCTGACCTTGCGGGAGCCGTCGGCGTGGCGGGTGAGCTGGACGACGACGTCCACGGCCGAGTTGATCTGGTCCTTCAGCGCCTCGAAGGGGATCTGGACCTCGGACATCGAGCCGAGGGTCTGGAGCCTCATGAGGGCGTCCTCGGCGGAGTTCGCGTGGACGGTGGCCAGGGACCCGTCGTGACCGGTCGACATCGCCTGGAGCATGTCGAGGGTCTCGCCGCCGCGGACCTCGCCGACGATGATGCGGTCGGGTCGCATACGGAGGGAGTTGCGGACCAGGTCGCGGATGGTGATATGGCCCTTGCCCTCGACGTTCGGGGGGCGGGACTCCAGCCGGATGACGTGTTCCTGCTGGAGCTGGAGTTCGGCCGAGTCCTCGATGGTGATGATGCGCTCGCGGGACGGGATCAGGCCGGAGAGGGCGTTGAGCAGGGTCGTCTTCCCGCTGCCGGTGCCGCCGCTGACGATGACGTTGAAGCGGGCCCGCACGAAGGCCGCGAGCAGCATCAGCATCTGCTCGTCGAGCGAGCCGAGGCCGATGAGTTCGGGCAGGGTGTACGCGCGGGGGAAGCGGCGGATGGTGAGGGTGGGGCCGGTGAGGGCGAGCGGCGGGATGATGACGTTGACGCGCTCGCCGGTGGGGAGCCGGGCGTCGACCATGGGGTTGGACTCGTCGACGCGGCGGTTGACCGTGGAGACGATGCGCTCGATGGTCTGCATCAGCTGGTCGTGGGAGGCGAAGCGGAGAGGGAGCTGTTCGACCCGTCCCGCGCGCTCCACGAAGATGGAGTCCGGCCCGTTGACCATGATCTCGGTGATCGACGCGTCGGCGAGCAGCGGTTCGAGGACGCCGAGGCCGAGGGCCTCGTCGACGACCCGCCGGATCAGCTGGGAGCGCTCGGCGGAGGACAGGACCGGGCCCTCACGGCTGATGATGTGGCCGAGCACGCGCTCCAGGCGTACCCGGCGTTCGGCCGCCGCCAGGCTCGACATCTCCGCGAGGTCGATCTCCTCGAGGAGCTTGGCTCGGTAGACGGCGACGAGGTGTCCGTCCTCGCGGGCGGGGCCCGACTCGTCGGGGGTGGAGAGTCGGCTGCGCAGGCTCATGGGTTTCCTCAGGTAATCCGTAGTCATTCGTCATCCGTCGGTGTCACGCCATGTGCCGGTTTCGTATGCGAGTGCGTGGGTCGAATGCGTGACCCTTTTCCGGGACTGTCGTTGATCGGATGACAGCATCACGGACGGGGAGGGGGTATCGGTGAGTCGGAAGCTGCCGCTTGCCGTGGGCGAGACCTCCCGCACTGCCTGTGCCCGCGGTCTGCTGCGCAGGGGCGAGGACGAGGCGACCGGCGAACTCCTGTCCGCCGCTGTGCTGGCCGAGCGTGTCGGCTGGGCTGCCGATCTGGTGTCCGGCATGGCCGCCTCGCCGCTGGCCGCCCGCTGGAACACCAGCGACGTGGCCGTATTGGCATCTGGTGAGGACGCGGGCGGCCGGAAGCTGCCGTCGAACGCGTGGATGGCCCTGCGCCGCCTGGGATGGACCGTCAGTCCGGACGAGGGCATCCGTGTCAATGACCGCATCATCGGCATGGCGCTGGAGCAGGCCGGGCGCACTCTGCGCTCGGCGAAGTGGCGCGCCGACCTCACCGCCGGAGTCCTGGCAACCTGGCCTGCCGACCCCGTGAACCGTACGTCTGAGGAATGGGACCTGGTACGTGAGGCGGTTCCCGGCGGGCGGTACATGCCGTCCAGTGTCATCAAAGGCCGTACCCGTCAGATCGCCGCCTTCGAGCGTCAGTACGGCCGACTGCCGACCGATGTGTTCGAGCTGGAAGTCGGGCCCCGGATCGCCCGGATGCTGTTGTTGTCCGCTTGCGATGGGCAGCAGGCCACCGTCGAACGGCACGAGACCGTTCCGGGCCGGGCACTGCTGCGGCTGCAACTGCCTACCCGGCCCGATCCGCGGTCGTACAAGGACTGGACCTGGGTCGCCTGCCGCATCGCGCTTCCGCCGACGATTCCGGCCGGTGCCGTGCTGCACCTGCCCACCCTGCGCGCGACCGGCGGCCAGGTACGCGCCGACCTCGCCTACACCCATGCTGTTCCCAGGGCCGCCCGCGCCGGACACACTGTCGCACTTGGCGTGGACTGCTCGACAGTGGGCAGTTCCCCCGCCGGACAGCATGTCTGACAGAGGATCGCTTAGCTGATCAGAGACGCTCATGGGTTCAGCTCCTCCCTGTCGTTCGTCGGCTCAGTTGTCGGTGGGCATGGTGGCGTGGCGGGTGACGGTGTAGGGGCCGAAGAGGGGGATCACTCCGGGGACCTTGACTTTGACCGTGGCGGTGGTGACGTCGGGGCCGTCGAGATGCGACGGGTCCGGTTTGAGCCAGCCGCTCACGGCGGCCTGTGCGGCGGCGTCGCCGTCGCCGCCCTGTGACTCGACCCGCGCCGCGGCCCGTGCCCCCGTCCCCGCCTGGTTGATCCCGTAGCCGATGAGGCCGAGCTGGATGGCGGCCATCCCGATGACGAGCAGGATGGGCAGGAACCCGGCGAACTCCAGCATGGAGACGCCCCGGTCGTCGCGGAGCCGGCGCCTCAGCCACCGTAGGGGCCTCATCCGTTGTTCCCCTCCAGCGCGGCGCCCGCGTTCCCGTTGACGTGCCAGCCCGCGTCGAAGCCGGGGAAGAAGAGGGGCACGTCGACCTTCACGGTGGCCTTCATCACCGAGCCCGCCGCGCCGCAGCGGATCTCGGCGCCGTTCCAGGCGCCCGGCAGATGTTTGTTCCCGGCCGTCTGGCAGGCCCCGTCGATGTCACCGTTGACCGCGTACGCCGCCGTCGCCGCCCGCGCCGCCTCGTCCGCCGCGTTCCCGGCCAACGAGTACGAGTAGCCGTACAGCACGCACTGCCACAGGATCGTCATCACGACGAGCAGGATGGGGAACATACCGGCGAATTCGAGGGTGACCGCGCCCCGGTCGCCACCCTTGCGCCGCAGTGCCAGTGCGCCCCGGTCCGACGAGGTCTTGCGGCGCCTGCCGCCGCCCCCGCCGGTCTCCTGGGCGACCACGAGTCCGAGTTCCCCCGCCAGCGCCCACAGCGCCTGCTTGACCGTCGAGCGGGTGTCCAGGTCCTGGAGGCGCCCCGCGTCGACGACGGACTGGAGTTCCTTGAAGGCGGCGGGGACGGGGGTGCGGGCGACCTTGGTGCCGGTGACGCGTTCGACGAGGGAGGGCTGGATCTCCGTACCGCGGGCGAAACGGTTGACGACCGTGGTCGTCTCCTCCGCCTTGCGGATCTGGAGGCGGTCCCACATGCGGACCATGCGCTTGGCGGCGCGCACGGCGACCACGTCGGGGGTGACGAGGAGCAGGGCCCGGTCGGCCATCTCGACGGCCGCGGCGGTCGCGGAGTTCATCTGGGCGCCGCAGTCGACGACCACGACGTCGTGGCGGGAGCGCAGGGTGCTCAGCACCTGGCGGGTGACCCGGTCGGTGACCTCCTCGCCGCGTTCGCCCTCGGCCGGGGCCAGCAGCAGGCCCACTCCGCTGTCGTGGGTGTAGACGGCGTCCTGGAGGACGCGGGGGTTGATGTCGCTGATTCCGGCGAGGTCGGCGATCGACCGCCGGAACTGGACGTCGAGGTACGAGGCCACGTCCCCGGACTGGAGGTCGAGGTCCACCAGCGCGACGCTGCGCCCCGACGCCTGTGCGGCGAGGGCGAGTTCGACGGCGGTGACCGTCGCTCCGACGCCGCCCTTCGCCCCGGTGACCGTGACGACGGTGCCGCCGGGGCCCGCGTACAGCTCGGGGGTGCCGCTGCCGAGGTGCCGGCGCATGCCGAGCGACCACCCGGCGGCGGCCTGGACGCGTTCGGCGAGGGCGTCGTAGCCCAGCGGGAGGCCGATGATGCCGCGGGCGCCGGAGTCCATGGCGGCGGTGAGGACACCGGCGCTGGTGTCCGCGGTGATGAAGACGACGCCGATCGCGGGGAAGCGCATGACCACGTCGCGGATCAGGTCCAACGCCGGTACGGGACCTATGCGTTCGTGGACCAGGACGACTTCGGGCAGTTCGTCGAGGGACTCGGCGGCGAGCCGCGCCAGGGTGTCGAGGAGCGCCGTCGAGTCGGGGACGGGCGGGGCCGGCTCGGCGTCCGCGAGCTGGCTCAGCAGGGTGGCGAGCGCGCGCGCCGAGTCGACGTCACTGACGGCCGGGAGGATACGGATGGTCATCGGCGCTGCCCCGTAGTCATCGGCCTCGTGGTCGTCGGCCCCGTAGTCATCGACCCTGTAGTCGTCGACCCCGTAGCCATCGACCCCGTAGCCATCGACCCCGTAGTCATCGGCCTCGTGCGGGGCCATCGGCGCAGTCCCGTGGGGATGGACCTCATGCGCGGCCTCCTACTTGTCCTCGTCGAGGGTGTACGTACGGTCGCCGGGGGCGACGGTCGCGTCGGAGCCGCCCGCGACCAGGGCGAGGCGGACGTGTTCGGCGAACGACTCTGCGTACGCGACGCGTTGGGCGTCGGCGGTGTCGAGCGCGAAGGTGATGGGGACGGCCTGGGTGGCGCTGGTGCGCCGGTCGTTGCTCGACTGCCCGGGGTCGAGGGCGGTGAGTTTGCCGACGTCGATGACGCGGGCGTTCGCCACGATGACCTTGGACTGGTCCTTCTGCTTGTCGTTCTCGGCCTTGAAGGTGGCGTAGATGTTGACCCTGGAGCCCGGGTCGATCTTTCCGGCCACACCGGTCGCCGCGTCGATCATGATCGCGATCTCCTGCTGGCCCGCCTCCAGCGCGGGCCGGTCCACGATCATGTCGGTCTGAAGCAGGGAGCCCTTCTGAAGCTGGGTGACGGCGATCTTCCCGCGGATCTGGCCGAGGCTCGTGACCGCCGTGCTCGACAGCCAGCGCTTGGGCATCGAGACCCTCTGGAACTGGTCGGCCGACAGCTCCTTGTAGGGCGCGATGTCGTCCTTCAGGCGGTACGCCGCCACCTCCGGGCCGACCTTGGAGTTCACGTCGCGGATCACCGAGAGCACTCCGGCGAAGGCGCCCAGGGCGCACAGGACCGAGAGGACCAGCAGGATGACGCCGCGGCGCTGGCGTGAGTTCATGACGCGGACAACCTCGATCGTGGGGCGGGGACGGGCGGGGTCGAGCGGTCGTGCCTGGCGTGGTTCAGCGTGTGTTCTTCGACGTGTTGTTCGACGTGTCGATCAGCGTGTTGTTCGGGCGTACGGACGTGGCTTATGTGGCGCCTCGGGGCAGAGCGCGTACTGAGGATGCTGCCCGCACAGTGGCCGCCGGAAGCTCGGAAGGCGGGGGCAGCGGCGCGGCACAGAACCCGCAGCGGTCACCGATGAGTTCGAGACCGCACCAGTGGCACTCCTCCCGGCGGACGGACGACACGAGCTGGTAGAGCACGGAGACGTCGTACAGACCGGCGGCGAACTCGGCGAGCTTGGTGGTGCCCCACCAGCGGGCCGACTCCTGCGGCAGCGGTACGGCCGCGACGCCCTGCACACGCCAGGCGGGCGCGAGGGTCGCGGTGACCCAGTCGGAGGGCGGCTGGCCCGCGGCGACGAGCAGCCGGGTGCCGAACTCGGGCCCGGGGAGCTCGTCCTGCCCGATCCTGGCCAGCTGCGGGCGTGGATGGGACAGTACGGCGAACTGGGCGCCCGGCACCCATGACTTGGCGTGCGACTTCAGCGTCACCGGGACCCGGTCGAGCTTGGCGACCGAGCCGAGCAGGGCGCCGGCGTAGATGTAGTGGGCGAGCAGCCGGGCGGAGGAGGCGAGCACGCCCGGACTGAAGTCGCAGACCGACAACTGCCGCAACTGCTGGGCCAGCAGCGCCACTCCGAGCGGCGGCAGGTCGATGCCGAGCAGGGCGATGCGGTCGCTCTCCAGGACGGAGCGGACGGTGTGCAGCCGCCGGGTGACCGCGTCCTCGACCGAGGCCGGGTAGAGCGAGATGACGTACCCGTGCTGCTCGATGAGGGCGTGCATGCCCGTGAGGGAGCTTTCGAGACTGTCGAGGGGCTGGATTACGGCGGGTGGGGTCTGCCGGTCGTGCGGCGGGAGCACCAGATCGGGACTGGTGACGGCTATCGCGGTCGGCACGCTGCACACACCCCGTTCACTGTGGCGGGGTGGTCGACCACCGCCTCAGATGGCCCCTGTGACGTCCTCTTGCATCAGCACCATATCCACGGCATGGCCGCCTCAACACCGAATCTTCCACATCAACTCACGGAAGGTACGGCCTTGATCAACGGAGAGTGAGACGAATATGCCACAAGTCGCCCACGTTGTGGGCCCGTTGAGGCAACCGGTCACCCCGGTCACCCACCAGAGGTCTTGACAACCCAATTGGTCTGGACCAACTTGTACGCCAGCAACGTACGACGGTGGCCACCGTTCCGCATCCCCTCCTCTCCCCCCCTCCCCTCCCCTCACCGGAGGTCCCAGTGGACCGCGTCATACGTATGCCCCGACCACCCCGACGGAGATGGGCGGGCGCCCTCGCCGCCGTCGTCACCGCTTCCGTCCTCTCCCTCACCGGTCTGGCCGGCCAGGCCCAGGCGGCGGACGTCAACAACGCCAAGAACGGCGGCTACGAGTCCGGCCTGAGCAACTGGACCTGCACGGCGGGCAGCGGTACGACCGTCTCCTCGCCGGTGCACGGCGGGTCGGCCGCCCTCAAGGGCACGCCCGCCGGGCAGGACAACGCCCAGTGCACCCAGGCCGTCGCGGTCGAGCCCAACTCGACGTACACACTGAGCGCGTGGCTGCAGGGCGGGTACGCCTACCTGGGTGTGACGGGCACCGGCACCACGGACGTCTCGACCTGGACCCCCGACTCCGCCTCCTGGAAACAGCTCTCGACCACCTTCACCACGGGCGCGTCGACGACCTCGGTGACGGTGTACACGCACGGGTGGTACGGCCAGGCCCCGTACTACGCCGACGATCTCTCGGTCTTCGGCCCCGACGGCGGCGGAGGCGGCGACCCGGCCCCCACGGTCCCGGCGGCACCCACCGGCCTGACGGTCTCCTCCACCACGTCCTCCTCCGTCTCCCTCTCCTGGAACACGGTGTCGGGCGCGACGGGCTACAACGTCTACCAGGCGGGTACGAAGGTCCAGTCGACGACGGGAACATCGGCGACCGTCTCCTCCCTCGCGGCCTCCACCTCGTACTCCTTCCAGGTCACGGCGACGAACGCGGCGGGCGAGTCGGCGAAGTCGACGGCGGTCACGGGCACGACGACGGCGTCCTCGGGCGGCGGTGGCGGCGGCTCCCTGCCCAAGCACGCCGTCACGGGCTACTGGCAGAACTTCAACAACGGCGCGACCGTCCAGAAGATCTCCGACGTGCAGTCCCAGTACGACATCATCGCGGTGGCGTTCGCGGACGCGACGACCACGCCGGGCGCGGTGACCTTCAACCTCGACTCGGCCGGGCTCGGCGGCTACACGGTCGACCAGTTCAAGGCGGACATCAAGGCCAAGCAGGCCGCGGGCAAGAAGGTCGTCATCTCCATCGGCGGCCAGAACGGCACCGTGTCGATCAGCGACTCCACGTCCGCGACGAACTTCGCGAACTCCGTCTACTCCCTCATGCAGACGTACGGCTTCGACGGCGTCGACATCGACCTGGAGAACGGCCTCGACGCGACGTACATGACGCAGGCCCTGCGGTCGCTCTCCTCGAAGGCCGGCTCGTCTCTCATCATCACCATGGCCCCGCAGACGATCGACATGCAGTCCACGTCGAACGCGTACTTCCAGACCGCCCTGAACATCAAGGACATCCTGACGGTCGTCAACATGCAGTACTACAACAGCGGTTCGATGCTGGGCTGCGACGGCAAGGTCTACAGCCAGGGCTCGGTCGACTTCCTCACCGCCCTAGCCTGCATCCAGCTCCAGGGCGGCCTCGCCCCCTCCCAGGTGGGTCTGGGCCTCCCGGCCTCGACGAGCGGCGCGGGCAGCGGCTATGTGTCTCCGACGGTGGTGAACAACGCGTTGGACTGCCTGGCCAAGGGCACCAACTGCGGCTCCTTCAAGCCCTCCAAGACCTACCCGGACCTGCGCGGCGCGATGACCTGGTCGACGAACTGGGACGCTGCGGCGGGCAACGCGTGGTCGAACTCGGTGGGGCCGCACGTGCACGGGCTCGGCTGACGGGCCTCTCTCCACGTCCCCTGAGCACGGCCCGCCCCGCCCGGACCTTTCACCGCATCCCGGCTTGTTGCCGGATGCGAACGGTCTCGGCGGTGGCGGGCCGTGGGGTTGTTCCGGCGACCTGTCCTGGGTCGGGGGAGCCGTAGCCGGTGAGGAATTCCCAGGCCCCCTTCGGCTCGTTGAAGGGCTGCCGAATGCCTGCTGAATGCCTGCTGAACAAAAGCGTCACCATCAGATCGCGGGCGGCGTCGCGAACCTGCGAAGGTGTTCGCCATGGATTCCGAGCCGACGGGGTCCGACGCATGACCGGTTTCCGCCACCGGCCCTTTGTCGTCTCTTGACCTGCCCATGCCAAACACTCACCATGAGCGCCACACCCGCACCCCGTACGTCGCACTGATTCCACCCCCCACTCCGCCAAGGAGACTTCATGCGACTTCACAGACGCGGCAGGCGCACCGTCACCCTCGCGACCCTGCTCGCGCTCGCCCTCGCCGCCCCGATCACCGCCACCGCCACCCACGCCACGGCGACGGGAGCGAAGGCCCCCGCACCCTCGGCCGACGACATCCGTCAGTACGAGATCCACCAGAGCACCACCCCGGTGACCCGCACCGCCATCCAGCAGACCGGCGTCACCGTGGACGAGGCCGACGAGGAGACCGTCGTCGTCTCGGGCCGCGCCGACCAGGTCACGAAGCTGCGCCGACTCGGCTACGAGGTCTCGCTGTTGGGGTCCGCGCCGAACCGGTCGAACGGCGCCGGTGACGTCCGCCTCCTCGACTTCCCGTCGGCCGACGCGAAGTACCACAACTACGCCGAGATGAACGCGGAGATCGACCAGCGACTCGCGGCCTACCCGAGCATCATGAGCAAGCGGGTGATCGGGAAGTCGTACCAGGGCCGGGACATCGTCGCCATCAAGGTCAGTGACAACGTGGCCACCGACGAGAACGAGCCCGAGGTCCTCCTCACCTTCCACCAGCACGCCCGCGAACACCTGACCGTCGAGATGGCGCTGTATCTGCTGCGCGAGCTCGGGGCCGGGTACGGCAGCGACTCGCGGGTCACCGACATGGTGAACAACCGCGAGATCTGGATCGTCCCCGACCTCAACCCGGACGGCGGCGAGTACGACATCGCGACCGGCTCCTACCGCTCATGGCGCAAGAACCGTCAGCCCAACTCCGGTTCCTCGTACGTCGGTACGGACCTCAACCGCAACTGGAACTACAAGTGGGGCTGCTGCGGCGGCTCCTCCGGCTCCACGTCCTCCGAGACCTACCGCGGCGCCTCCGCCGAGTCCGCGCCCGAGGTGAAGGTCGTCGCCGACTTCGTGCGCGGCCGGGTCGTCGGCGGGAAGCAGCAGATCAAGGCCGGGATCGACTTCCACACGTACAGCGAACTCGTGCTGTGGCCCTTCGGGTACACCACCGCCGACACCGCGACCGGCATGACAGCGGACGACGCCGCCGCGTTCAAGGCCGTCGGCCAGAAGATGGCGGCCAGCAACGGGTACACCCCCGAGCAGTCCAGCGACCTCTACATCACCGACGGGTCGATCGACGACTATCTCTGGGGATCCCAGAAGATCTTCGACTACACCTTCGAGATGTATCCGACGTCCAGTTCCGGAGGCGGGTTCTACCCGCCCGACGAGGTCATCGAGCGGGAGACCTCACGGAACCGGGACGCCGTGTTGCAGTTGCTGGAGAACGCGGACTGCATGTACCGGTCGATCGGGAAGGCGACGCAGTACTGCGGCTAGGAGTGGGGGCGGACAGGTGGTCGGGGAACTACGGGCCCGTTGTGGCTGGGCGCGCCCACGCGGCGGAGCCGCATATGTCACAGCCCCGCGCCCCTATGAGGCGCTCTCGTCCGGGTCCTCTTCGGAATCCTCACCGTCTTCGAAGTAGGCGTCCAGGACCGCGTCGAGCTGGTCCTCCCACTCCTTGAAGCGCGCCCGGGCCGTCGCCTCGATCTCGATCGGGTACCAGCGACGGTCCGGGGTGTGCACCGTGATGGTGAACCGCTTCCCGAAGCGGGGCGACTCCGTCTCGACGGCGCCGATCTCCTCCCAGCGGAACTCGGCCTCCTGGTCGTCCAGACGCAGCCGTACGCCGCTGTGGTCGGCCTTGATCGAGGCGCGCCGGTCGGACGCCTCGAACACCGGCCCGTCCGGGTCCGGTTCGGGCTCGGAGCCCGAGTCGGATTCGGAGGTGGCCTCCTCTTCGGCCTCGGTGGGCGCCTCCTCGCAGACCCCGTCCTCGGGGGCGGCGTCCTCGACAACCGCCTCCTCGGACACGGCCTCTTCGGAGGCGGCCTCCTCGGACGCGGCCTCCTCGACGGCCGCGTCCTTCGGCTCCGCCTTCGCGGGTGACGTAAGCCCGGGGATGTACGCCGGGTTCACCGCGGCGGCGTCCAGGGGCTGGCTCTTCGAACCTATGCGCTGCTCCACAGCGGGCAGTATGGTCGAAGATCCTGTGTCGGACACAGCCAGCCCCCAAGTTGGCAACACGACCGTTGTACGAAGACGCCCCGTACCTACACGAACAGGCTCACCACCGCCGCCACCGCGAAGCCCGCCACCGACAGCACCGACTCCAGGACCGTCCAGGTCTTGAGGGTGTCCCGTTCGGAGATGCCGAAGTACTTCGCCACCATCCAGAAGCCGCCGTCGTTGACGTGCGAGGCGAAGATGGAGCCCGCCGAGATCGCCATGATGACCAGGGCGACGAAGGCCTGGGAGTGGTCGCCCTCGGTCAGCAGCGGGGCCACGATGCCGGCCGTGGTGACGATGGCGACCGTCGCCGAACCCTGGGCGACACGCAGGACCAGGGAGATGAGGTAGGCGAGGACGATCACCGGCAGGCCGACGTCGTTGAAGGTGTCGGAGAGGGCCTGGGCCACCCCGCTGCCCTTGAGGACCGCGCCGAAGACCCCGCCCGCGCCGACCACGAGCAGAATGTTGCCGACCGGCTTCAGCGAGGCCGTGGACACCGTCTCCAGCGACTTGCGGGACCAGCCGCGGCGGATGCCGAGCAGGTAGTACGCCAGCAGCAGCGCGATCGTCAGCGCGACGAAGGGGTGGCCGAAGAACTCGATGACCGAGCGGCCCGTGGAGGGGTCGAAGGCGATCGAGGAGAAGGTCGCGAACAGGATCAGCACCAGCGGCGTACCGATGATGGCCAGGACCGTGCCGAGCGGCACCGGCTTCTCCTGCGGCGCGACCCCGGCGGCCCGCTGCTCCTCGACCAGCGCGGCCCTCGCCTCGTCGGCGGCCTCGGCCATGTCCTGCGGCACGGGGACGAAGATGCGCCTGCCGATCCACGCGGACCAGGCCCAGGCGGCGAGCACGGCCGGGATGCCGCAGACGATGCCCATGAGGATGACCCAGCCGAGCTGCACGTGGAGCAGTCCCGCGGCGGCGACCGGGCCCGGGTGCGGCGGCAGGAACGCGTGGGTCATGGAGAGACCCGCGAGCAGCGGCAGGCAGTAGAGCAGGATCGACTTGCCGCCGCGCTTGGCGGCCGCGTAGACGATCGGCGCGAGGACGAAGATGCCGACGTCGAAGAAGACGGGGATGCCGAAGATGAGGCCGGTGAGGCCCATGGCGAGGGGTGCCCGCTCCTCGCCGAAGAGGTTCAGCAGCCGGGACGCCAGCACCTCCGCCCCGCCGCTGACTTCGAGGATCGCGCCGAGCATCGTGCCGAGCCCGATGATGATCGCGATGTGGCCGAGGGTGCCGCCCATGCCGGACTCGATGAGGGAGACGGCGTCGGAGCGCTGGACCGTGCCGAAGAGTTCGGTGACGGAGAGGCCGGCCGCGAGGCCGACGGCTATGGAGACGGCGAGCAGCGCCACGAAGGGCTGGAGTCTCGCCTTGATGATCAGGACGAGGAGCAGGGCGATACCGAGGGCGGCGACGGTCAGCAGACCGGCGGTGCCGTGGATGAGGGCGATCAGGCCGCCGGTGTGGGGTGGGGCCGGTGGTGGGGTGGTGGCGGCGAGCAGGCGCATGGGCGAGGACATGAGCGGGGGACCTCTGCAGTCGGGTAAGTGGGGCATGCGGCTTTCGGGCAGGGGGGATCGCGGCACGGCGTCCCATGGGGATGGACGCCGTGCCGTGATGACGTACGGGGTGCGGGAGTTGGAGGGGGCGCTCAGCCCAGTACGGCGAGCGCGTCGATCTCGATGAGGAGGCCGGCAGGCAGGCCGACGTAGACCGTGGTGCGGGCGGCGGGGGGCGCGGTGAGGCCCTGCTCCTCGAAATAGGTGTTGTAGATCTGGTTCATCTCGGCGAAGTGGTCGACGTCCGTGAGGTAGACGCGGATCATCATCGCGTCGTCCCAGCTCGCGCCGCCCTCTTCGAGAATCGCCTGGACGTTGGCGAGGGTCTGGAGGGTCTGTTCACGCAGGGTGGGACCGGCGGGCGTGGGCGGCTTGCCCTCCTCGGCCGGGAGGAAGCCGACCTGTCCGGCGACCTGGAGGATGTTCCCCTTCTTCACGCCGTGCGAGAACTTCGCCGGCGGCGTGGTGTGGGTCTTGGGGGTGAGGGCGGTCTTCTCGGTCATGGACGTCGGGAGCTCTCTTCCTTGGCTGGGGGCTTGCCGGAGTACTCGTGGCTGATGGCGTCGGCGGTCCGGCGCACCAGCGGGAGCAGGGTGAGGAGTTCGTCGGCGGTGACGACGACGTTCGGCGCGGAGACCGACATCGCGGCGACGACGCGTCCGTCGGCGCCGCGGATGGGAGCCGCGACGCAGTTGATGGACTCCTCGTGGCCACCGAGGTCGGTGGCCCAGCCCTGTTCGCGCACCGTGGCCAACTCCTTGAGGAAGGCAGGCGCGTTGGGGGTCGAACGGGCCGTGTACATGGGGTAGTCGAGCTTGTCCGCGACGGCGCGGCGCTCTTGCTCGGGGAGATCGGCGAGGAGGAGTTTGGCGACGGCGGCGACCGTGATGGCGACCGGCTTCCCGATCCGCGAGTACATGCGCACCGGGTAGCGGCTCTCCACCTTGTCGATGTAGAGGACCTCGTTCTCCTCGTACACCGCGAGGTGGACGGTGTGCCCGCAGGTCTCGTTGAGCCGTACGAGATGGGGGTGCGCGATCTCGCGGACGTCGAGGTTCTCGACGGCTTCCTGGGCGAGGGCGAAGAGGCGGGCGCCGAGGCGGTAGCGCTGGTCGGACTGGCGGTAGACGAGGCCGTGCTCGTGCAGGGTGCGCAGGAGGCGGAGCGCGGTGGACTTGTGGACGCCGAGGCGGTCGGCGACCTGGCCGAGGTCGGCGGGGCCCTCGGCGAGCAGCGGCAGGATGCTCAGCGCTCGGTCGACGGTCTGGCTCATGGGGTACGTACCTCCTCCTGGGCCCGCGTGACGGCTTCGGTCCAGCCGGGGCCGAGTCGAAGTGTCTCCCACGCGTCGTCGTCCAGAGCGGCCAGCCGGTCGGCGTGGTCGCGGGAGGGGGGCAGGGCGAGGTCGCCGTGGACGGTGAGGGCGGCGGCGGCCATGAGGTGGCCGTGCCGGAGCCGGTCCCGGGCGGGCAGTGCGCGCAGGGTGGCGGAGAGGAACCCGGCGGCGAAGGCGTCGCCCGCGCCGACGGCCGCCATCACGTCGACGCGCAGGGCGCGTACGAACGTGGTGGTGTCGGGGGCGTCCTGGGCGGCGCCCGCCGCGGCCCTCTCGAACACGGTCGCTCCGTCCCCGCCCTGCTTGACGACGAGGACGGCCGGTTCCGGCAGCGCGTCGCGGATCGCCCGTGCCCCGCGCAGCCCCCAGGCGGCGCGGGCCTCGTCGTCCCCGACGAACACGATGTCCGCGCCGCGCGCGAGGTCGAGCAGGACGCGCGGTCCGTCGGCGTCGCGCCACAACCCGGCGCGGTGGTTGACGTCGAAGGAGACGAGGGGGCGCCTCGCCCGAGGCGCGGTGAGTTCGCGCAACAGGCCGAGGCAGTCCTCGGACAGCGCCGCGGTGATGCCGGACAGGTGCAGTACGCGGCCCGACCGCAGGGCGTCCACGTCCACGTTGTCCCTGGTCATCGCTGAGGCGGCGGATCCGGCCCGGTAGTAGGCGACCTCGTGGGCGTCGCTCGCCCGGTCGCCCGCCGTGCGGAAGTAGATGCCCGTCGGGCGCGCGGGATCCCGTCGTACGGCGGAGGTGTCGACGCCGTACGCGGCGATCGCCTCGACGAGGTGGTCGCCGAACCCGTCGGTGCCGACCCGGCCGACCCAGCGCACGGTGTGCCCGGCCGCGGCGAGCACGCACGCCACGTTGGACTCGGCTCCGCCGATCCCCCGCTCGAACGACGGCACATCGGCGAGGCGTCCCGGCCGGGTGGGCAGGAACGTGACCATGGACTCGCCGAGCGCGACGACATCCACGACGTCCGGGGCGTCGACGGGTCCGTTGGGGGTCACGATGTCTGGGGCTCCTCGCTCTCGCGGCCGACGGGGACCGGGCGGCACCGTTGACCCTGCGTTGGCTGGGATGTTAGACAGCAGTAAACGACATACGCAATGACCGTTGCACATGATGCAACACAGCGCAGCACCCTCGAAGGGATGGCCCCATGACCGCCTCCGAAGCCGCCGCCCGTCCGGCGGCGGACCGTCTCGCCGCGGACCGCGTCGACCACCGCTTCAAGGGCCTCCCCCCGGACGCCGAGGGTCTGACCGTCGCTGAGCTGGCCGCCCAGCGCCGCGACCTCTTCACCGGCGGCTTCACCACCCCCGTCCTCGCCCTGTCCGCCGAGCGCCTGACGCACAACCTGGAACTGATGGAGACGTACGCCGTGCGCCACGGCCTCGCCTTCGCCCCGCACGGCAAGACCTCGATGGCCCCCCAGCTGTTCTGGCGGCAGATCGAGCACGGCGCCTGGGGCATCACCCTCGCCGTGCCCCACCAGGTGCGCGTGGCGAGGGAGTTCGGGATCGAGCGGATCTTCCTCGCGAACGAACTCGTCGACGCGGCGGCGCTGCGCTGGATCGCGTCCGAGCTGGCGGCCGACCCGGACTTCCGCTTCGTCTGTTACGTCGACTCGGTGCGCGGCGTCGGGCTGATGGACGCGGCGCTGCACGGCTCCACCCGTCCGGTGGACGTGGTCGTCGAGCTCGCCGCCGGCGCGGGGGCCCGCACCGGTGTGCGTACGGAGGCGGAGTGCGCGGCGGTCGCGGACGCGGTTGCCGCGACGCGGACCCTGCGGCTGGTCGGCGTGGCCGGTTACGAGGGCGAGGTCCCGGGGGCGGACCCCGAGCGCGTGCACGCCTGGCTGCGGCGGCTGACCGCGCTGGCGGTGGACTTCGACAAGGCGGGCCGGTTCGAAGGAGTGGCGGAGATCGTCGTCAGCGCGGGCGGCAGCGCCTGGTTCGATGCCGTCGCGGACGTCTTCTCCGAGCTCCCCGATCTCTCCCTGCCCGTACTGAAGCTGCTGCGTTCGGGCGCGTACGTCTCGCACGACGACGGCCACTACCGTCGGCTGACCCCCTTCACCCGGGTCCCCGAGGAGGGCGCGCTGCACCCCGCGTTCCGCCTCTGGGCCCAGGTCGTCTCCCGGCCCTCCCCCGAGCAGGCCTTCGTCAACGCGGGCAAGCGCGACGCGGCGTACGACCTCGATCTGCCCGAGGTCCAGGTGGTGCGGCGGGACGGTGCCGAGCGTCCGGCGACGGGTCTGACGGTGACCGCGCTCTCCGACCAGCACGCGTGGCTGCGCACGGACCCGGAGGCGGATGTGGAGGTCGGCGACTGGGTGGGCCTCGGGCTGTCCCACCCCTGCACATCCTTCGACAAGTGGCAGCTGATTCCGCTGGTGGAGGCGGACGGCACGGTCGTGGACTACGTCCGTACGTTCTTCTGAGAGGCCGTTGTGCCGAACGTTTCCTGGAGGCCCCTGTGATGGATCTCGTCATCCGCGACGCGGAGGTCGTCGACGGCACCGGAGACCCCTCGTACCGCGCCGACGTGGGCATCGAGGGCGGCAGGATCACCACCGTGCTCAAGGAGGGGGCGGCGGCCGGCTGTCTGCGGCCGGTCGCCCGGCGGGTCCTTGACGCCGAGGGCCTGGCCCTCTCCCCCGGTTTCATCGACATGCACGCCCACAGCGACCTCGCCCTCCTGCGCGACCCGGACCACAGCGCGAAGGCGGCACAGGGGGTGACCCTGGAGGTCATCGGCCAGGACGGGCTGTCGTACGCGCCGGTCGACGACCGCACCCTCGCGGAGGTCCGGTCCACGATCACCGGCTGGAACGGACCCGGTGACGACATCGACTTCGGCTGGCGTTCGGTGGGCGAGTACCTGGACCGGCTCGACCACGGCTTCGACGGCGAGGGCATCGCGGTGAACGCCGCGTATCTGATCCCGCAGGGCACCGTCCGGATGCTAGCCGTCGGCTGGGACGACCGACCCGCGACGGCGCGGGAGCTGGAGCGGATGCGGCGGCTGGTGGCCGACGGGATGCGCGAGGGCGCCGTCGGCATGTCCTCCGGCCTCACCTACACCCCCGGCATGTACGCCCAGGACGCCGAACTCACCGAGCTGTGCCGGGTGGTGGCGGAGTACGGCGGCTACTACTGCCCCCACCACCGCTCGTACGGGGCGGGCGCCCTGGCGGCGTACGAGGAGATGGTGGCCCTCACCCGCGAGGCGGGCTGCCCGCTCCACCTCGCCCACGCCACCATGAACTTCGGCGTCAACGAGGGCAGGGCCCCGGAGCTGCTGGCCCTCCTGGACGACGCCCTCGCCGCGGGCGCGGACATCAGCCTCGACACGTACCCCTACACCCCCGGCTGCACCACGCTCGTGGCGATGCTGCCGAGCTGGGCGAGCGAGGGCGGCCCGGAGGCGATCCTCGCGCGCCTGAAGGACGAGGAGACGGCCGAGCGCGTCCGGCACCACATGGAGGTGATCGGGGCCGACGGCTGCCACGGCGTGCCCATCGAGTGGGACACGATCGAGATCTCGGGAGTCACCGACCCGGCGCTCGCGTCGTACGTCGGCAGCACGGTCCGGCAGTCCGCCGACCGGCTCGGCGAGAGCCCCTGGACGACCGCCCGCCGCCTGCTCCTCGACGACCGGCTGGGACCGACGATCCTCCAGCACGTCGGCCACGAGGAGAACGTCCGCGCGATCATGCGGCACCGTGTGCACACCGGCGGTTCGGACGGCATCCTGCGCGGCGACAAGCCGCACCCACGCGCGTACGGCACGTTCCCGCAGTATCTGGGCAAGTACGTAAGGGAGTTGGGCGTCCTCTCCCTGGAGGAGTGCGTCGCCCATCTCACCGGCCGCCCGGCCGCCCGGCTGCGGCTGCCCGACCGCGGCCTGGTCCGCGAGGGGTACCGCGCCGACCTGGTCCTCTTCGACCCGGCCACGGTCGCGGCGGGCTCGACGTTCGAGGAGCCGCGCAGACTCCCCACGGGCATCCCGTACGTCCTGGTCGACGGCCGGTTCGTGATCGAGGACGGGCGGCGCACGGACGTACTGGCGGGGCGGGCGGTCCGCCGGACTTCCCGGTGACCGCCCGCCGCCGCACAGAGGTCACGGCTTGGGCAGGGTGCATCCGCTCGCGCTCAGGCTGAGCTTGTTGCCGGTCGTGAAGCAGGCCGGGATCTGGTAGGTCTCCTCGGCGTAGTTGATGCCCGGGTGAATGGTGACGTTGCCGCTCGCGTCGACCTCGCAGGGGTTGTTCACCGTGCAGGTCTCGCCGTCCTCGTTACCGGTGTTGTTGACGGCGACGACCTTGCCGGTGGACTGGTCGATGACCGGCGAGCCCGAGGTGCCGCCGATGGTGTTGCAGGCGGAGGTGTAGCGGATGGAGTCCTTCCAGGTCCAGTCGCCCTCCTTGAGGCGGTACGCGAACCCGTCGATGCTGCAGTTGTAGAGCCGCTTCCAGTAACCGGAGGCGACCGTGATGGCGGTGCCGACGGCCGGGTGCGTGTCCTGCACGGTCAGCGCGCTGATGCCGTACGAGTTCTTGATCGTCGTGTAGGTGCTGGTGAGCTGGTAGATCGTGACGTCCGTGTCGGTCATCGTCGAGTACGCGACCTTGCTGGCCCGCAGGGTCGCCACCCGGGTCCCGGCGGAGTTGAGCAGGCCGAAGGTACGGCTGGACGCCTGGTCGACGATCACTTCACCGGGCTCCGGGAAGCCCGTCTCCAGGCAGTGGCCGTTGGAGAGCACGAGCGCCGGGTCGCTGTCCGCGGAGTTGGGGAAGCGGATGACGGAGCCGGAGCAGTTGCTGAGCGCGACGGTCCCGGCGAGGCTGACGGCCTGGAGGGTCGGCGCCGCCGCCTTCGTGTCCGCCTTGACCGCGGACGTGGACGCGGACGTGGACGTGGACGCCGCCGCGGGTGCGGGTGCCGCGACCGCGGGTGCCACGCCCGCCCCGGTGATCACCAGGGCGAAGAGCGCGGCGACGAGAGGCTTTCTCATGTGGGGGTCCCCTCTTGCGACTTGGGCGGCCGGAGATCTTCCGGCCACTTCCAGTTTTGTCATGCGCATTGTCAATCGAGGGGACGGGAGGGACAAGGAGCGGTTTCCGGCCATGGGCATGCCGGAGCGGCGGGACGGGGCGTGTCGTATACGCGGGCGAGCGACCAGGGGGCAAACACCGCCGCGGGGTCTGCCGTGGCCCGGACAGAACCCGTCGGGACCTGCGGCTACTTCGGCCGCTTGGTGGCGCCCTGGCCGTGGCCGGGGTTGCCGTTGCCGGCACCGCGACCCGTGGTCGCGGTCGCGGTGGGGCTGGTGGTGGGGGTGGTGGAAGTGGTGGGGGTCCCGGCCGACGGGGACCGCGGCGGCGTCGTGGACGGCGTCGCCGAGGTGGACGCGGACGCGCCAGGAGACGTCCGGTCGGCGCTCGCGCCGGAGGCGGCGGACGAGTCGCCCGGCGTCGCCTCCGCCGCGCCGGCGGTCGAGCCACCCGCGGAAGCGGTCGGCTCCGGGGACGCGGACGCACCCCGGCCGTCACCGTCGCTCCGCCCCGAGGGCGAGGAGCCCCCGGACGGCCCGGAGTCGAACAGTCCCACGACCACCGCGCCGAGGACGACCACACTGTTCCTGGTGTACTTCGCGATCGATCCCGTGCGGCAGCTGCTCGGCGTGAAGTGACCGTACGTGTGA
>NZ_JBEYFS010000116.1:0-36443 GCF_040634475.1 Streptomyces sp. NPDC007095 | reverse complement strand
GCCGTCGGATCCGTTCCGCGACGAGCTCGGCACTCAGCCCCGTACAGCCCGCGAGGGCCTCGGCGAGCCCTTCGTCGTCATCGAACTGGCGGGGCCCGCTGCGGCGCTCCGTCACCCCGTCGGTGACACACAGGACGGTGTCGCCGGGGTACAGGTCGAAGGTCTCGGAGACGTAGGTCGCGTCCTCGAAGACACCGAGGAGAGTCTGCGGCTCGGCCACCTCCCGTACGTCGCCGTCGGGACCGAGGATCAGCGGCAGCGGGTGCCCGGCGGAGGCGAGGGTGCAGCGTACGCCGCCCTCGAAGGGCACCAGCTCGCCGTACAGCATGGAGAGGAAACGGGTCTGCGGACCCTCGTCGGGGCCGAGACCCGGCCCGCCCGCCGCCACCAGCGCACGGGCCGCCGCGTCCGCCGCCTCCGTCGCGTCGTCGAGGAGGAGCTGGTTGAGGCGGTCGAGGACGTCCGCGACGTGGTAGCCCTCGCGGGCCAGCAGTCGCACCCAGGGCCGGGCGAGGCCGATCACGACGGCGGCCTCGGGCCCCTTGCCCTGGACGTCGCCGAGGACGAAGCACCAGCGCCCGTCGCCCGCGGGGAACAGGTCGTAGAAGTCACCACTGGGTCCGCCCTTGTCGAGCGGCTCGTACACGAGGGCACTGCGCACCCCGGGGATCTCGGCGACCGCGCCGGGCAGCAGGCCCCGCTGGAGGACCCGGCTGATGGTGGCCTGGCGCGCGTACTGGCGGGCCGCGCCGATGGCGAGGGCGATCCGCCGGCTGAGGTCCTCGACGAGCCCGGTGATCTCGTCGGGGAAGGCGGCCAGTCCGGCCCGGCCGATGACGAGGGTGCCGAGCGGCCGGCCGCCCGCGATCAGCCGGTACGCGAGCGCCGCCCCGCTCGCCCCGCCCGCGCCACCCGTCCGCCCCGACGCCTGTCCCGTGCCTGACACCTGTCCCGTGCCTGACACCTGTCCCGTGCCTGACGCCTCTCCCGTGCCTGACGCCTCTCCGGGTCCTGACGCCTCCCCCGGCCAGGGCACCGGCACCGCCCGGGACCGCACCGAGTCCGGCAACCGTGGCGGATCCTTCTCCAGGGCCCGCCGCAGCTCCTCGATCCGGTTCTCACTGCCGTGCCAGACCCGGGCGAGCCGGGGTCCCAGGGCCAGCCCGAGTCCACCCGCCCGGTCGGTGGCCTCGTCCTCCAGCCATACGGCACACCAGTCGGCGAGCCGCGGTACGAGGAGCTGTCCGGCGAGCGCGGCGACGAGGTCCTCGTCGAGCTGCCCGGCGAGCAGGTCGGAGGCCTCGGCGAGGAAGGAGAGGGCACCGCGGTTGAGCCAGTCGCCGTCCTGTCGCGGCCTCTGCCGCGGTCCGGGGGCGACCGTCTCGCCGACCGGCCCCGTCTCGTCAGCCGGCCCCGTCTCGCCGACCAGTCCTGTCCCGCCCGGCAGTCCGATTCCGCCCGGCAGTCCGATTCCGTCCGCCGACCCCGAACCGGCGGGCAGTCCCGCGGCGTCCGTCATTCCCGGCCCGACACCCATCCCCCTGGCGACACCGAACCCACCACCCACACTCAACCCACGCTCAACGCCCAACCCACCGTCAACACTCAACCCACCATCAACACTCAACCTGCCTTCAACACCCAGCCCGCCTTCAACACCCAGCTCACCCTCGACACCAAACCCGCTCTCGACACCCAACCCGCTCTCGACGCCCAACCCGCCCTGGACGCCCAGCCCCTCGTCGACACTCAGCCCCCCGTCCACGGGCAGCCGCGCCCACACCGTCTTGACCCCGGTCCGATACGTGATCCCCCACGCGTCCGACAGGGAGGCGACCAACCGCAGCCCCCGCCCGTACTCCGGTATGCCGTAGGCCCGTTCGGCCGACTCCTCGCGTACCGCCCGCGAGGGATGGTGGTCGGAGACCTCGACGACCACCGCGCCCACCGCACCGCCGTCGGTGATCTCCAGCCGGCACAGCAGCTCCACGTCGGTGCCCGCGTGCACGACGGCGTTGGTGACGAGTTCACTGACGACCAGCACGGCGTCCTCGGCGAGACGCTCGCGGACGATCTCGGCACCGGGCAGGGCGAGTTCCCCCCAGTCGGCGAGCGTCTCGCGCACCATGCGGCGGGCGGCGCCGGGCGCGAGCGGAGTGCCCGGCAGCGCGGCGCGCGCCATGGCTTCCTGACCCGCGCGGTAGTGCGCGGGCGTACCAGGGGCAAGCGCCGTGGAGTCCGGTTGCGACTCCCGTTGCGTCGGAATGGCCCCCACTGTGCGGCTCCCTGAGCAGTTCGGACGAATACGCCTCAGGCGACACGGACAGAGTGACAGACTGACCACGCCCATAAGCGCCGAGTTACCGAAGTGGGCCGCCATGAGTGAGAACAGTGCTACGCGTGTGCTCGAAGACGGACAGATTCGGGCATTCGACGACGGCCGGATCCCGGCGTCCGATCTGCGTCCGCTGCTCGCCGCGATGACCGCCGCGCGGGACGGTGACTTCACCAAGGTGCCGGAGACGGGACACGGCCTGGTGGCCGATCTGACCGCGGCGTTCAACCAGATCATCGACCGCAGCACCCACTTCAACACGGAAGTGCAGCGGGTACGAAGGGAGCTGGTCCGGCACGGACGGCTCGACGAGCGGCTGTCGGCGAGCCCGGGCCAGGGCAGTTGGACGACCCGCGTCAATGACGTGAACCAGTTGCTCGACGCCCTGGTGGCGCCCGCCGCGAACGCGACGCGCGTCCTGGACGCGGTGGCCGGCGGTGACCTCACCCAACGGGTCGACCTGCACGACGGCAACCGTCAGCTCAGAGGCGATCTGAGGAGGCTGGGGCGCGCCGTCAACAAGATGGTCGATCAGCTCTCCCTCTTCACGGGCGAGGTGACCCGGGTCGCGCGCGAGGTCGGCACCGAAGGCCGTCTCGGCGGGCGCGCCAAGGTGCAGGGCCTGTCGGGCAGTTGGCGTGATGTGACCGAAGCGGTCAACACGATGGCGTCCCGGCTGACCGCCCAGGTCCGTGACATCGCCCTGGTGACCACGGCGGTGGCGCGCGGCGATCTGACCCGTACGGTGACGGTCGAGGCGACCGGTGAGCTGCTCGAACTGAAGCTCACCGTGAACACGATGGTCGACCAGCTCTCCGCCTTCGCCGACGAGGTCACCCGCGTCGCCCGCGAGGTCGGCACCGAAGGGCAACTGGGTGGCCGCGCCCAGGTCAGAGGCGTCTCGGGAGTCTGGAAGGACCTCACCGACAACGTCAACTTCATGGCCTCGAACCTGACCTCCCAGGTCCGCAACATCGCCCAGGTCACCACGGCCGTCGCCAACGGCGACCTCAGCCAGAAGATCACGGTGGACGCGAAGGGCGAGATCCTCGAACTCAAGTCGACCATCAACACCATGGTCGACCAGCTCTCCGCCTTCGCCGACGAGGTCACCCGCGTCGCCCGCGAGGTCGGCACCGAGGGCAACCTCGGCGGGCGGGCCCAGGTCCGCGGTGTCTCCGGTGTCTGGAAGGATCTCACCGACAACGTCAACTTCATGGCGGACAACCTGACCTCGCAGGTGCGCAACATCGCCCTCGTCTCCACGGCCGTAGCGCAGGGAGATCTCGGCAAGAAGATCACGGTCGAGGCGAAGGGCGAGATCCTCGAACTCAAGTCGACCATCAACACCATGGTCGACCAGCTCTCCGCCTTCGCCGACGAGGTCACCCGCGTCGCCCGCGAGGTCGGCACCGAAGGCAACCTCGGCGGCCAGGCCCAGGTCCGCGGCGTCTCCGGCGTCTGGAAGGACCTCACCGACAACGTCAACTTCATGGCCCTGAACCTGACCTCCCAGGTCCGCAACATCGCCCAGGTCACCACGGCCGTCGCCAACGGCGACCTGTCGAAGAAGATCACGGTCGACGCCCGCGGCGAGATCCTGGAGCTGAAGGACACCGTCAACACGATGGTGGAGCAGCTGCGGGCCTTCGCCGACGAGGTGACCCGGGTGGCCCGCGAGGTCGGCACCGACGGGCGGCTCGGCGGACGAGCCCAGGTTCTCGGCGTCTCCGGCGTCTGGCGGGATCTGACCGACAACGTCAACTACATGGCCGACAACCTGACTTCGCAGGTGCGCAACATCGCGCAGGTCGCCACCGCCGTGGCGCAGGGAGACCTCTCGAAGAAGATCGACGTGGACGCCCGCGGCGAGATCCTCGAACTGAAGACGACGATCAACACGATGGTCGACACGCTCTCCTCCTTCTCCTCCGAGGTCACCCGGGTGGCCCGCGAGGTGGGTTCGGAGGGCCAACTCGGCGGTCAGGCACGGGTCGAGGGCGTGTACGGCACCTGGAAGCGCCTCACGACCAACGTCAACGAACTCGCCTCCAACCTCACCACCCAGGTCCGCGCGATCGCCGAGGTGGCCTCCGCGGTGGCCCAGGGCGACATGTCCCGCTCGATCACCGTGGAGACGCAGGGCGAGGTCGCCGAGCTGAAGGACAACATCAACCTGATGGTGGCCAACCTCCGCGAGACGACCCGCGCGAAGGACTGGCTGGAGTCGAACCTCGCCCGCCTCGCCGCGCTGATGCAGGGCCACCGCGACCTGATGGAGGTCGCCGACCTGATCCTGCGCGAGCTGACCCCGCTGGTGAACGCGCAGTACGGCGCCTTCTTCCTGGCCGACCCGGAGGAGGACGGGGCCTCCCTCCACACCGCCGTCCCCGCCAAGGGACTCGCCTTCATCGCCGGATACGGCTCGGCGCAGGGCGCCACGGTCGACACGGGCGGCATGCCGGTGCACGGCCTGGTCCGGCAGGCGGCCCGCGAGAAGAAGCGGATCCTCGTCGAGGAGGCCCCGCCGGACTACATCAAGATCAACAGTGGTCTGGGGGAAGCCGCCCCCGCCAGCGTCGTCATCATCCCGATCCTCTTCGAGGACAAACTCCTCGGTGTGATCGAGCTCGCCTCCTTCTCCCGCTTCTCCGACGTCCATCTGGCCTTCTTCGACCAGTTCGTGAACACCATCGGCGTGGCCATCAACACGATCATCGCCAACTCCCGTACGGAGTCCCTGCTCGGCGAGTCCCAGCGCCTGGCCATCCAGCTCCAGGACCGCTCGGACGAACTCCAGTCGCAGCAGGCGGAGCTGCAACGCTCGAACGCCGAACTGGAGGAAAAAGCGGCGCTCCTGGCGACGAGCTCGCAGTACAAGTCGGAGTTCCTGGCGAACATGTCGCACGAGCTGCGCACCCCGCTGAACTCGCTGCTGATCCTGGCCCGGCTGCTGTCGGACAACCCGGACGGCCATCTCTCGGACCAGGAGGTGCAGTTCGCGACGACCATCCACCGCTCGGGATCGGACCTCCTCCAGCTCATCAACGACATCCTCGACCTGTCGAAGATCGAGGCGGGCCGTATGGACGTACGCCCGAAGAAGCTCCCCCTGATCAAACTCCTCGACTACGTCCACGCCACGTTCCGCCCGCTCACCCTCGACCGGGGTCTCGCCTTCGAGGTGACGGTCGGGGAGGACGTACCGCGGGAGATGTACTCGGACGAGCAGCGGCTCCAGCAGATCCTGCGCAACCTGCTCTCCAACGCGATCAAGTTCACCGCGACCGGCCGGGTCGAACTGCGCGTCAAGCGCCTCAAGGACCCCGACCACGCCTTCACCCGGGAGAACAGCGACGACGTGATCGCCTTCGCCGTCTCCGACACCGGCATCGGGATCGCCGCGGAGAAACTCCCGGTGATCTTCGAGGCGTTCCAGCAGGCGGACGGCACCACCAACCGCAAGTACGGCGGCACCGGCCTCGGCCTGTCCATCAGCCGGGAGATCTCCGGGCTCCTCGGCGGCCGCATCATCGCGGAGAGCGCCCCCGGCGAGGGCTCCACCTTCACGCTGTACGTCCCTGTCATCAGCCCCGGCCACACGGCGACCGGACCCGCCCCGGAGGACGACCGGCCGCTCGTGCCCGAGCAGCTGTCCACCGAGCCGTACACCTCCCACGACACCGACGACTCCTGGCCCACCCCGACCAAGCTGGAGGCGTGGAAGGCCGGCCGGGCGGGTCAGGTCCTGCCGGGGCGGCGGGTGCTGATCGTGGACGACGACATCCGCAACGTCTTCGCGCTCACCCATGTCCTGGGCCGCGTAGGCATGCCCGTCCTGTACGCGGAGAACGGCCGCGAGGGCATCGAGACCCTGGAGCGCAACCCCGACGTGCAACTCATCCTGATGGACATCATGATGCCGGAGATGGACGGCTACGAGACGATCTCCGCCATCCGCCGCACCCCCCGCTGGACGGGCCTGCCGATCGTCGCCCTCACCGCGAAGGCGATGCCGGGAGACCGCGAGAAGTCCATCGCGCGCGGTGCCAACGACTACGTACCCAAGCCGGTGGACGTCGATCAGCTGCTCACGGTCGTCTGCGCCCTCCTCGACCCGGAGAGCGTGAACGACGCGGAGCAGGACGACTCCGAAGGATCCGTTGTTCCGGGGCCGAGCACATCGTCCGAGGAGGCCGCGGCCCCGCCGACGACCGAATGAGGACAGTCACCATGAGCGCTGAGGAAACGACCTACGAGCGCGCCAGCATCCTCCTGGTCGACGACATGGAGGACAACCTGATCGCGCTGGAGGCCGTCCTGGGGTCCCTCAACGAGCCGCTCGTACGTGCGCGTTCAGGCGAGGAGGCGATGAAGGCGCTGCTCAGGCAACGCTTCGCCGTCGTCCTCCTCGACATCCGCATGCCCGGCATGGACGGCTTCGAGACCGCCGCCAACATCAAGCGGCTCGACCAGACCAAGGACGTCCCGATCATCTTCCTGACCGGCACCGACGCCGACGCGGGCTACGCCTTCCGCGGCTACGCCACCGGCGCCGCCGACTACCTGACCAAGCCCTTCGACCCCTGGGTCCTGCGCGCCAAGGTCACGGTCTTCCTGGACCTCCACCGCAAGAACCAGCAGCTGGAACGCCTACTGACCCAGGAACACACCCACGCGGCCCAGATCAGCACGCGGCTTGCGGCTCTGGGGAAGCAGTTGGCGACAGAGGACCCTCCAGACGTGCCGGACCTCCGCAGGCAGGTGGCAGAACTACAGCACCTGATAGCCAAGGCGGCTGGCACCCGCGCCCCGTAGGGGCGCGGGGCCGTGACATATGCGGCTCCGCCGCGTGGGCGCGACCAGCTCCCGCCCTCCGCAGCCGAAGGACAGTCTCACGCCTCCCTGGAGCCCGCGTACATCTCCTCAATGAGCCCCTTGTACTCCCGCTCCACAACCGGCCGCTTCAGCTTCAGACTCGGCGTGATCTCCCCGTGCTCCACATCCAGATCCCGCGGCAGCAACCGGAACTTCTTGATGGTCTGCCACCGCTGGAGCCCCTCGTTGAGTTCCTTGACGTACCCCTCGACGAGAGCGACCGTGGCAGGGGCCGCGACGACCTCGGCGTACGACTTGCCCTCCAGCCCGTTCTCCTTCGCCCACTCCAGGATGGACGGTTCGTCCAGGGCGATGAGGGCGGTGCAGAAGTTCCGGTCGGCGCCGTGCACGAGGATGTTGGAGACGTACGGGCAGACGGCCTTGAACTGGCCCTCGACCTCGGCGGGCGCGATGTACTTGCCGCCCGAGGTCTTGATCAGGTCCTTCTTGCGGTCGGTGATGCGCAGGTACCCGTCGGGCGACAGCTCGCCGATGTCGCCCGTGTGGAACCAGCCGTCGGCTTCGAGGACCTCGGCGGTCTTCTCGGGCAGCCCGTGGTAGCCCTCCATGATGCCGGGACCGCGCAGCAGGATCTCGCCGTCGTCCGCGATGCGCACCTCCGTGCCGGGCAGCGGCTTGCCGACCGTGCCGGTGCGGTACGCCTCGCCGGGGTTCACGAAGGAGGCGGCGGAGGACTCCGTGAGGCCGTACCCCTCGAGAATGTGGATCCCGGCGCCCGCGAAGAAGTAGCCGATCTCGGGGGCGAGCGCGGCGGAGCCGGAGACGCAGGCGCGCAGCCGGCCGCCGAAGGCCTCACGGATCTTGGCGAAGACGAGCGCGTCCGCGACCTTGTGCTTGGCACCCAGCCCGAAGGGCACGGCGGCTGTGCCGGTGCGGCGGAAGTTGTCCTGGCTGGCCTTCGCGTACTCGCGGGAGACCTCGGCGGCCCACTGGAAGATCTTGTACTTGGCGCCGCCGCCGGCCCGCGCCTTGGCCGCGACCCCGTTGTAGACCTTCTCGAAGATGCGCGGGACGGCCGCCATGTACGTCGGCTGCACGACCGGCAGATTCTCGATGATCTTGTCGACGCGGCCGTCGACGGCGGTGACGTGCCCGACCTCGATCTGGCCGGAGGTGAGCACCTTGCCGAAGACGTGGGCGAGCGGCAGCCACAGGTACTGCACGTCGTCGGGGCCGAGCAGCCCGGTCGAGGCGATGGCCTTCGCCATGTACGACCAGTTGTCGTGCGGGAGGCGCACACCCTTGGGGCGGCCGGTGGTACCCGAGGTGTAGATGAGGGTGGCGAGCTGGTCGGCGGTGATCGCGCCGACGCGCTCCTTGATCAGTTCGGGGTTCTTCTCCAGGTACGCGGCACCGCGCGCCTCCAGTTCGGCGAGGGTGAGCACCCCGTCGCCGATCTCGACGCCCGCCGGGTCGATGACGACGATATGGGTGAGTTCGGGCAGCTCGGCACGCTTCTCCCGCGCCTTGGCGAGCTGGGCCGCGTCCTCCGCGATCAGGACCTTGCTGTCGGAGTCGGAGAGGATGAACGCCGACTCATCGGCGTTCGTCTGCGGGTAGATCGTCGTCGTGGCCGCGCCCGCGCACATGATGCCGAGGTCGGCGAGGATCCACTCGACCCGGGTGGAGGAGGCGAGCGCGACGCGCTGTTCCGGCTGTACGCCCAGTTCGATCAGTCCGGCCGCGACGGCGTAAACCCGCTCGGCGGCCTGCGCCCAGCTCAGCGACTTCCACTCGTCCGAGCCCTCGCCTGAGGCAGGGTGGACCGGGTAGCGGTAGGCCTCGGCGTTCGGCGTAGCCGCCACGCGCTCCAGGAAGAGGGCCGCCACGGACGGCGGACGGTTCTCGATCAGGGTCTGTGTGTCGCTCACGACATCCTCCGGGGCCCGCGACAGTGCGTGCGTCTGGCTCGACCGACTGCTGACTGTTGCTGTGCGGCTGGCTGGTTCGGCTGTTGTTTAACTCGCGAGTAACCATCGAGCAGAGATCAGAGTAAGGCGCGTCCGGCCAGTGCGTAAGAGGCGGCGGACTGTCATTTCCTACAGAGAGCGACCCTACGCACGCGTACGGGCTCGCCGCGCCGAAGCGCGACGAGCCCGCATTGTGCCCGAGTTTCCGGGGGTAACAGGTGGCTACTTCTTGCCCTTCGCCGAACCACCGCTGTCGTCGCTGGACAGCACGGCGATGAAGGCCTCTTGCGGAACCTCCACAGAGCCCACCATCTTCATCCGCTTCTTGCCTTCCTTCTGCTTCTCCAGCAGCTTCCGCTTACGGGAGATGTCACCGCCGTAGCACTTGGCGAGGACGTCCTTGCGGATGGCGCGGATGGTCTCGCGCGCGATGACGCGCGAGCCGATGGCGGCCTGGATGGGCACCTCGAAGGCCTGCCTCGGGATCAGCTCGCGCAGCTTCGCGACGAGCCGCACACCGTACGCGTACGCCGCGTCCTTGTGGGTGATCGCCGAGAAGGCGTCCACCTTGTCGCCGTGCAGCAGGATGTCGACCTTGACCAGGCTGGAGGTCTGCTCGCCGGTGGGCTCGTAGTCGAGCGAGGCGTAGCCCCGGGTCTTCGACTTCAACTGGTCGAAGAAGTCGAAGACGATCTCGGCGAGCGGCAGCGTGTACCGGATCTCGACGCGGTCCTCGGACAGGTAGTCCATGCCGAGCAGGGTGCCGCGCCGGGTCTGGCACAGCTCCATGATCGAGCCGATGAACTCGGAGGGCGCGAGGATCGTGGCGCGTACGACGGGCTCGTACACCTCGCTGATCTTCCCCTCGGGGAACTCGCTCGGGTTGGTGACCACGTGCTCCGACCCGTCCTCCATGAGGACGCGGTAGACCACGTTGGGCGCGGTGGCGATGAGATCGAGCCCGAACTCGCGCTCCAACCGCTCCCGGATCACGTCGAGGTGCAGCAGCCCGAGGAAACCGACGCGGAAACCGAAGCCGAGCGCGGCGGAGGTCTCCGGCTCGTAGACGAGCGCGGCGTCGTTGAGCTGCAGCTTGTCGAGGGCGTCGCGCAGCTCGGGGTAGTCGGACCCGTCCAGCGGATAGAGCCCGGAGAAGACCATGGGCTTGGGGTCCTTGTACCCGCCGAGCGCCTCGGTCGCCCCCTTGTTGAGGGTGGTGATGGTGTCACCGACCTTGGACTGCCGGACGTCCTTCACACCGGTGATGAGGTAGCCCACCTCACCGACGCCAAGCCCGTCCGCGGGCAGCATCTCGGGCGAATTGGTCCCGATCTCCAGAAGCTCGTGCGTAGCCCCCGTGGACATCATCCGGATCCGCTCACGCTTGTTGAGCTGCCCGTCGATGACTCGTACGTACGTCACGACGCCCCGGTAGGAGTCGTACACGGAGTCGAAGATCATGGCGCGCGCGGGTGCGTCCTGAACGCCCACCGGAGCGGGAATCTCGGCGACGACCTTGTCGAGCAGCGCCTCGACGCCGACACCGGTCTTGGCGGAGACCCTCAGTACGTCCTCGGGGTCGCAGCCGATGAGGTTGGCGAGCTCCTCGGAGAACTTCTCCGGCTGGGCGGCCGGCAGGTCGATCTTGTTGAGTACGGGGATGATCTTGAGGTCGTTCTCCATCGCCAGGTAGAGGTTGGCGAGGGTCTGCGCCTCGATGCCCTGGGCGGCGTCGACGAGGAGGACGGTCCCCTCGCAGGCGGCCAGCGACCGGGACACCTCGTACGTGAAGTCCACGTGCCCGGGGGTGTCGATCATGTTGAGGATGTGGGTGTTGCCCGGATCCTCCGTCGGGGCCCAGGGCAGCCGGACCGCCTGGGACTTGATCGTGATGCCGCGCTCGCGCTCGATGTCCATACGGTCGAGGTACTGAGCACGCATCTGCCGCTGCTCGACCACCCCGGTCAGCTGGAGCATGCGGTCGGCGAGCGTGGACTTGCCGTGGTCGATGTGCGCGATGATGCAGAAATTGCGGATCAGAGCCGGGGCGGTACGGCTCGGCTCGGGCACATTGTTAGGGGTCGCGGGCACGCAGGGTCCTGTCTCTTGAGGCGCCTGTCGCCTCGGGTCGGATCGATACGTAGGCTCCATGGTCCCACGGGTGGGGAGCTGCGACCGGTTTGGGCCGGTCGTACGGCTACTGGTAGCCTGGGTGGCTGTGTCTCGTGCCCTCTCTGCAGGAGGCACACACCTAAGGAAATCAAACGGCGAGTGAGACGTGCTGTCTCGCGCGCCTGAACCTGTAAAGGCTCATTCGTGGCGAACATCAAGTCCCAGATCAAGCGGATCAAGACCAACGAGAAGGCTCGACTGCGCAACAAGTCGGTCAAGTCCTCCCTGAAGACCGCGATCCGCAAGGCCCGCGAGGCCGCTGCCGCGGGTGACGTCGAGAAGGCCACCGAGTACACGCGCGCTGCGTCGCGCCAGCTCGACAAGGCCGTCTCGAAGGGCGTCATCCACAAGAACCAGGCCGCCAACAAGAAGTCGGCGCTTGCTTCGAAGGTCGCTTCCCTCAAGGGCTGAGTCGGCTGGGCCCCATCGGGCTCAACCCCTGACTTGACCGCCGGAAAGGACCAAGCGGGCCCTCTCTTCCGCTCCTGACCGGCACCCCCGGACCCACGCGCGGCCTGCGTTCGCCACGCGGGCGTGGATCCACCATCGTGACCCAAGGGCCCCGTCCCCCTCCTTCCCCAGGAGGGCGAGCGGGGCCTTTGGCGTGGGCATGGAACTCAGGGCGGTTCCCCGCCCCAGGGGCGCGGGGAACCGCGCGACCAGCCCCACCGGCTCGCAGCCGAGGAACGCACCCTGGAGGCATCCAGGCGGAGCCCCCAGGTTGAGGATGGGACGAATAGGGGCGGCGCGGGCGAAAGAACACGGGCTCAGCCCAGCCGCGCGCTTGATCAAGCCCGGCCAGTGTCAACAACGCTCGTGATCAATACAGCTAGCCCCGACCAGACCGAGCCGCCCGAGCGATCGCAACGACGGCCTTCTCCAGCGCGTACTCGGGATCATCTCCCCCGCCCTTCACCCCGGCATCGGCATCGGCGACCGCCCGCAGGGCAACCGCGACACCGTCCGGCGTCCACCCCCGCATCTGCTGCCGCACCCGATCGATCTTCCACGGCGGCATCCCCAGCTCACGGGCAAGATCGGCCGGCCGGCCCCCGCGCGCGGAGGACAGCTTCCCGATCGCCCGAACCCCCTGAGCCAACGCACTGGTGATCAGGACGGGCGCGACCCCGGTCGACAGAGACCACCGCAACGCCTCCAACGCCTCCGCGGCCCGCCCCTCCACGGCCCGGTCGGCCACGGTGAAGCTCGACGCCTCGGCCCGCCCGGTGTAGTACCGCCCGACAACGGCCTCGTCGATCGTCCCCTCGACATCCGCGGTCAGCTGAGACACCGCGGACGCCAGCTCCCGCAGGTCACTCCCGATCGAGTCGACCAGCGCCTGACACGCCTCCGGTGCGGCCGATCTCCCGAGCGCCCGGAACTCGCCGCGCACGAACGCCAGCCGGTCCGCAGGCTTCGTCATCTTGGGGCACGCCACCTCCCGAGCCCCCACCTTGCGCGCGGCGTCGAGGAGCCCCTTGCCCTTGGCCCCACCGGCGTGCAGCAGCACGAGGGTGATCTCCTCGGCCGGCGCGTCCAGGTACGCCTTCACGTCCTTGACGGTGTCGGCCGACAGATCCTGCGCATTGCGTACGACCACGACCTTGCGCTCGGAGAAGAGCGAGGGACTCGTGAGCTCGGCCAGCGTGCCGGGCTGCAGCTGGTCCGGAGTGAGGTCCCGTACGTCCGTGTCGGCGTCGGCGGCCCTGGCGGCGGCCACCACCTCCTGCACGGCACGGTCGAGCAGGAGGTCCTCCTGGCCCACGGCAAGCGTGACGGGGGCGAGAGGGTCGTCTTGAGCGGTCTTCTTGGCCATCACCGAAAGCATCCCACGCGCCACCGACAACGCGTCCCGCACGCCCGTCCCCGTATCCGTCCCCGTCCCCGTATCCGTCCCCGTCCCCGTATCCGTCCCCGTATCCGTCCCCGTGTCCGTCCCCGTGTCCGTCCCCGTATCCCCGTCCCCGTCACCGGCCCCGGCCCCGTCACCGGCCCAGGCCCAGGCCCCGGCCCCGGCCCCGGCCCCGGCCCCGGCAGAGTGCTACGGCTCCTCGCGCCAGCCGTCCCACTCTCCCGCGAACTCGTCCAGCGCCTTCGGATCGAGCCGCTCCCCGGGATCCATCAGGACCACCAGCCACTGCGCATCCTCGGCGTCGTCCTCACCGGCCAGCGCGTCCCTGACGAGCTGCGGCTCCTCATCGAGCCCGAACCGGTCACCGATCACCTCCGCCGCCTCTTCCGCGGCATCGCGGTCGGGCAGCACCAGCACATGTCTCACATCGCTCACGAGGACATTTTCCGCTACGCCGGACAGAGCTGACGCCGGGGTCAGCCGTTCTCAACGATCTGCACGTCCAGCTCGCTCCTGGCGCTCGATCCTGACGCTCGTTCCGACCACCGCGATGCGACCCGCGAGCATCGTCTGCCGGCTCACCGTGAAGTCGTCCCGGTGCAGGATGTCCGCCGACCTCAGATGGTCGTGGCGCATCGTGACGTTGGTGTCGATGGACATCGCACGTTGGTGGCGGCGGACAACGCGTCGATCACCACGTGCATCGCCGACCGCTCCTCCGGTACGCCGGTTTCAGCCCTTCCGCACCTCCGGCACCCGGTCCAGCGCGATCCCGAAGCGCTCCCGGTAGAGCGCCAACGCCTCCTCGTCCGTTGTCAGTTCCGACACCTCTTTCGTCCCGTCCGGCGCCGTCGCCGTCAACTTCCGGCCGCTGAGCGTGATCCGCCCTCCGTCCTCCGTCACCCGCGAACACACCAGCGACTGCGTGAAATGCGACCTCGGCGAGGTGCTGTTCCACCAGGCCCCGGCGACGAAGTCACCCAGCACCCGCGGCCGCACCTCCAGGCGGTACTGCGGGCCACCGTCCCGGATGACGTCCAGGTCCTCGGCCTCCCGCCGCCCGCCGACGCCCCGCACCCCCGCCGCGTCCGGCCCCGCCTCGAGCACCCTGAACGTGCCGCCAGGGTCCACCTGTTCGGTCCGCGCCCCGAAAGCCAGCGGATAGTGACTGTGCGCCCCGAACCCGACGTCCGCCAGCCAGTCGCCCCCGTCCACCGTCCGCACGCGCAGCGCGAGATGGTCGTACGGGATCCCGAGCCGCCCCTCCTCCCCGTACACCCGCCCCGCGAGCAGCGTGACGTCGAAGCCCAGCGCCCCGAGCAACGCCCCGAACGCCCCGTTCAGTTCGTAGCAGAAGCCACCCCTGCGCCTGCCCACCACCTTGTCCAGCAGCCGCTTCTCCTCCAGCACGATCTCCTCACCCAGATGGATCGACAGGTTCTCGAACGGCACCGCCTTCAGATGGCGCAGGTGCAGGTCGCGCAGCACACCTGAAGTGGGCCACGCGGGGTGATGGGCTCCGATCCGGCGGAGGTAGGCATCGGCCTGTGCGGAATTCATACCCTCAGTCTCTCGCCACGCTCAGCCCTCCGCCCGCACCGACGACGGCCAGCGCCCCGTCCTTGTCCGTCCGCAGCACCACGGCACCCGCGACGCGCAGCGCCGCGACCGTGCTGGGCGCGGGATGCCCGTACGGGTTGTCCCTGCCGCACGAGATCAGGGCGAGCCGCGGGGCCACCCTCCGTATGAGCTCCGGGTCCTGGTAGGCCGAGCCGTGGTGGGCGACCTTGAGCACGTCCACGGCCGTCAGCTCCCCGGCCGCCGGTGATCTCAGCAGCGCTTGCTGCGCCGGCGGTTCGAGGTCGCCGAGCAACAGCAGCCGCAGCCCCGCCGACCGTACGAGGAGGGCGACGCTGGCGTCGTTCGGCCCCTCCGGGGTGGGCGCCGGGCTCGGTGGCGGCCACAGCACCTGCCAGTCGAGACTGCCGACGCGCCGCATTTCACCCGCCACGGCCGACGCCACCGAGATGTGGCGTGCGGCCGCCTCCCTCCGTACGAACTCGGCCTGGTCCGGCGGCTCCGCGAACCCCGTCGTCTCGATCGCCCCCACCGCACGCCCCCGCAGCACCCCCGGCAGCCCCGCCACATGGTCGGCGTGAAAATGCGTCAGCACGACGAGCGGGATCCGGGTGATGCCGAGCGTGGTCAGACAGTGGTCGACCAGCGCGGGATCGGGGCCCGCGTCCACCACCACGGCGGTGCCGTCACCCGCCGCGAGCACCGTCGCGTCGCCCTGTCCCACGTCGCACATCGCGAACCGCCAGCCGGGCGGCGGCCATCCCGTGATCACCCTGGTGAGCGGCGCAGGCCGCACCACGACCAGCAGGAACACCAGGACACAGACACCGCTCAGCCAAGGATGCTTCAGGAGCCGTCGGCCGACGAGCACGACGACCGCCGTGACCACGGCGAGCAGCAGCGCCCCCGGCCGGCTCGCGGGCCAGTCCACTCCCCCGCCGGGCAGCGCGGCGCCGGTCCGGGCGATGTCGGCGATCCACCGGGCCGGCCAACTCGCGCACCACGCGAGCCCCTTGGCCACGGGCAGTACCACCGGCGCCGTCGCCAGCGTCGCGAACCCCAGCACCGTGGCCGGTGCGACGGCGAACTCCGCGAGCAGATTGCACGGCACCGCCACCAGGCTCACCCGGGCCGACAGAACCGCGACGACCGGCGCGCACAGGGCCTGTGCGGCTCCCGCGGCGGCCAGCGCCTCGGCCAGGCGCGGCGGCATCCGGCGCCTCTGGAGCGCCGCACTCCACCGCGGGGCGAGCGTGAGCAGGGCGCCGGTCGCCAGCACGGAGAGCAGGAAGCCATAACTCCGTGACAGCCAGGGGTCGTACAACACCAGCAGCAGTACGGCCGTGGCCAGGGCGGGGATCAACGATCTGCGGCGGCCGGTCGCGAGGGCGAGCAGCGCGATCGATCCGCAGGCCGCGGCCCGCAGCACGCTCGGGTCCGGCCGGCACACGATCACGAAGCCGAGCGTGACCGCGCCACCGAGCAGGGCGGTGGCCCGCAGCGGGATACCGAGCCGAGGTGCGAGGCCACGCCGCTCGGCGCGCTGGGCGAGACCTGGTGGTCCGACGAACAGGGCGAGCAAGATCGTGAAGTTGCCGCCGCTGACCGCCAGCAGGTGCGTGAGGTCCGTCGCCTTGAACGCCTCGTCCAGCTCCGGTGTGACCCGTGAGGTGTCCCCCACGACCAGCCCCGGCAGCAGCGCCCGCGCGTCCGCCTCCAGCCCGTCGGTCGCCTGCCGCAGGCCCTCGCGCAACCGGCCGGCGAACCGCTGCGGCTCGGACGGCTGCCCCACCACCTCCGGCGGCCCGCTCCCGCGCACGCGCAGCACGGCCGCGATCCGATCCCCGCCCGACAGTGCGGGGGCAAGCCGCGCGGCCACCCGCAACCGTGTGGACGGCAGCAGCGACAGCCAGGGCGAACGCCCGCCGGGCAGCCGGGGCGAGCCCCTCGGCGAACGCGCGTCGACGATCACCAGCACCGGCGTGCGCGTCGCCACCACAGCCCCGTTTCCTCCCGCCCGCGTCACCCGCCGGACCTCCGCGTCGAGCAGCACGGCCGTGGGAGCCGCGTGATCCCCCTTGATCCGAGGCCGGGTGAGCCGTGGGTCGGAGGTGACCTCCACCTCGGCGGTCACATGGGCGTACTGCCGCGCCAGGGCCGGGATCGGGCCGCGGCGCGCATCCGCCCCGTGCAGCCCCGCGGACGCGGCGGCCGCCGCGACACAGAGCAGTGAGGCGGCGACGGATACCCGTGGCCAAGCACGCAGTGGTCGTGCGCCGTACCCCGTCGCCCTGCGTGCCTTGGTCCGCCCCAACGCCAGCAACACGCCGGCCACGACCAGGCAGCCCACCACCACGGCTGTGGCCCGTCCGGGCGGTGCGCCCACCGTCACCGCCGCCGTCACCCAGGCCGCGAGCGCGGGTGGCACGAGCCGCAGATCCGTCGGCCCTTCCTCCCGGGGGTGCGCGGTGCCGAGCCGCTTTCCCGAGGCGGCGTGCACGGCTCGGCGACTCCGGGAGTGCGGGGTGCTCCGCGTGGCATCCGTCGGCGCGGAGGCCGCGTGGAGCGAAGGGGACACAGGGGACACAGGGGGCGAAGAGGTTGCGGAAGCCGCCGAGGGCTCGGTGGGCCCGCTCACGGCCGTACGAGTTTCTGCAGATCGGAGAACCGCCGGTCGCCGATTCCCTTGACCTCGCGGAGCTCGTCGACCGAGCGGAAGCCGCCGTGCTGGGTGCGGTAGTCGATGATGTGCTGGGCGAGAACGGGACCGACGCCCGGCAGGGTGTCGAGCTGGTCCACGGTGGCCGTGCTGAGGGAGACCGGAGCCGAAGGAATCGCTCCTGAAGCGGACCCGCCGATCCCGGTGGTGCTGGAGCCGCCACCCATGACCGGTCCAGCCACGGCGGCGGGGACGCCCACCACGACCTGTTCGCCGTCCACCAGGAGGCGGGCCCGGTTGAGCCCCTCGGTGTTCGCGCCCGGTCGCACCCCACCCGCGGCCCGCAGCGCGTCCTCGACCCGCGAGCCGGCCGGCAGTCGTTGCAGCCCGGGACTGCGCACCTTGCCGCTGACGTCCACCACGATCGCGCTCCCGGTCGAACCGGGCGAGCCGACCGGGCTCGGCGGCGCCCCGGCCGAACCTCCCGGCTCCGCCGACTTCCGCTCCACCGCGCCGCTCTGCCCGCCGTACGGCGCGACTGCCCGCACCACCTCGGGAGCCCGCACCGACTGCGTCCTGCCACCCCAGAACTGCTGCACGGCGAAGACCACCGCGACAACCAGCAGCACACCGAGTGCGGTCACACTCCTGCGCTCCAGACCGCACCTCGACTGCAGCCACAGCGGCATCCGCTCCCGCACGGCGAGCCCGGCCCGCTCCCGCCATGCCGCCGTTGCACCGGGCGCGGGAGCGCCGCGCCCGGCCCGGACGCCCGCACTCGCACGCGCACCCGGGCTCGGGCTCGGTTCGTCACGGTCCAGGACCCCGGTGGGCGAAGAGCCGCACTCCCCCCGAACGACGGCGACCCCGACCCCCGCCGTGGTGCTCCCCCTTGGGCCTCCCACATCCCGGTCCACGCCCGGCGGCCCGCCCCCCAACTCCCCTCCTGTGCTGGGCCTTTCGGAGAAGAGCGCCTGCGCACGCAGGCGGAGCGCCTCGGCCGAGGCATCGCGGCGTCGGGCGCGGGCGCCTGTATCTGTATCTGTATCTGCACCTGCGCTTGTACCTACACCTACACCTGTGCCTGCGCGGCTTGGCGAGCGATGGCGGCGATGGCGGGTGCGGCCGTCGGAGACGGGTCCGCGGCCCGGGCCACTGGTTGGTGTGGCGGTGCGTGAGCGTGATCGAAGTGCCATGCGTCGAGGATCGGGCAACTCGCCGCCCTCGCGATGATCTTGCTCAAATCCCGGGGAAAACTACCCAGTTGTGGATAACTCCGTCACCCACGCGAGTCACACCAGGCCCAGTAGACGCATCAGACGCCGTAGTCCCATCAGCCGCAGGCGCCCCCACTCCGCCACCACCGAATTCCTCGGCCTCATCGAGGCGAGACGACCGCCCCCAGCAGCCCGGGGCCCGTGTGCGCCCCGATCACCGCACCGACCTCGCTCACATGCAGATCGACCACGCCCGGCACCCGCGCCCGCAACCGGTCGGCGAGGGCGGACGCCCGCTCGGGGGCGGCGAGATGGTGGACGGCGATGTCGACCTGGGCGCTGCCCGCGCGTTCGGCCACGATCTCCTCGAGCCGGGCGATCGCCTTGGACGCCGTCCTTACCTTCTCCAGAGGTTCGATCCGCCCCCCGTCGAGCTGGAGCAGCGGCTTCACCGCGAGCGCGGAGCCCAACAGCGCCTGCGCGGCGCCGATTCGGCCGCCACGACGCAGATAGTCGAGCGTGTCGACGTAGAAGTACGCGTAGGTGCCGGCAGCCCGCTTCTCCGCGGCCGCGACCGCCTCGTCGACGGTGCCCCCTGCCTCCGCGGACTCGGCCGCGGCGAGTGCGCAGAACCCGAGGGCCATCGCGATCATCCCGGTGTCCACCACCCGCACGGGGACCGGGGCCTCACGGGCCGCGAGGACGGCGGCGTCGTATGTGCCGGAGAGTTCGGCGGACAGGTGGAGCGAGACGATGTCGGTAGCGCCCGACTCGGCGACCCTGCGGTAGGCCGCGGCGAAGACCTCGGGGCTGGGCCGGGACGTGGTGACGGAGCGCCGCTTCTGGAGTGCCTGCGCCAGGGAGCGGGCCGAGATCTCGGTACCCTCTTCGAGCGCCTGATCGCCGAGAACCACGGTCAGGGGCACCGCGGTGATGCCGTGGCGCTCCATCGTCCGGGGCGGCAAGTAGGCCGTTGAATCGGTGACGATCGCGACATGGCGGGACATGAGCTGGAGGTTACCTGCCGGGGAGCGTGGACGGCAGCCCGGCCCCTTTCACCTGCGGTCTAGGTCGGGTCAAGTCGTGCTCTCGGGACGGGGTTTCTTCTGCCAGGGGTAGGTGGGCCGCTGTCCCGGCGGGGTGATGGCGGAGCGCGGCGGCTCGTCGGCCGGGCGGGACTGCGGGGGCTCCGGCCAGGTCTGGCCGCTGGAAGTGGCCGTGTCCGGTGCCGGCGCCTCGGGCCAGGGGGCCGTGGACCCCGGCGCGGTCGTCCAGTGCCGCAGGGCGCCCGCCTCGACGTCGATCTGCTCACTCAGCGAATCCAGGTCGTCGGCGGCGAACCGGCGGGCCCGGTCGCGCGCGGCCCAGCGCAGCGAGTCCGCGGACTGCGTGATCCGCTCGGTGCGCTCACGCAGCTCGGGCAGCCGTGTGGAGAGCGTCCGCTTGTCCGGTTCGCTCTCCAGGCGCCTCAGCTCGTCGTCCAGCTCGCGCCCGTGCACACTGAGCCGCTCGAACAGCCCCAGGGACTCCTTCAGGGACTCGTCCTCGGCCACGCCCGAGTGCAGCGCGTCCTGCGTGGCCCGCATCGAGGTGCGCAGCGTCAGTCTCAGCTGGGCGATCTCGCCCGCCGGGCCAGGCTGAGTAATGGTCTTGGCACGCAGGGTGGTGTCCTCGACCGTGCGGCGGGCCTGGGAGATCGTGCGGTCCACACCGCGCTTGGCGGCGCCGATCACCTTCACGGTGGCGTATGCGCCCAGCACCACGAACAGCAGGAAGAGCAGGGCGACAACTGTGATCACGGCTTCCACCACGCTCCTCCTCCGGACGTCGCGGCAACCGCCGCGTCACTCTTCAACGGTAAACGCAACGGGCAGGTCCGGAGTTCCGGAAGAACCCCGAACCTGCCCGTAGGGGACTACCCCTAGCCAAGCCACCGATCCGTGCCGTACCGGGGCAAGCGGCTACGCCGTGACGATGTTCACCAGCTTCGGCGCCCGCACGATCACCTTGCGGATGCCCGCGCCGTCCAGCGCGGCGATGACCTTCTCGTCGGCCAGCGCGATCTTCTCCAGCTCCGCGTCGGAGATCGACGGGGAGACCTCCAGGCGCGCCTTGACCTTGCCCTTGATCTGCACGACGCAGGTCACGGCCTCGTCCACGACGTACGCCGGGTCGGCCACCGGGAAGTCCTGGTGGACGACCGAGTCGGTGTGGCCCAGCTTGCGCCACAGCTCCTCGGCGATGTGCGGGGCCAGCGGCGCGACCAGCAGCACCAGGGGCTCGGCGACCGTGCGCGACACGGGGCCGCCGGTCTTGGTCAGGTGGTTGTTCAGCTCGGTGACCTTCGCGATGGCGGTGTTGAAGCGCAGGCCCTCCAGGTCCTGGCGCACGCCGTCGATCGCCTTGTGCAGCGCCCGCAGGGTGTCCTCGTCGGCCGGGGTTTCGACGACCGTGACCTCGCCCGTGGTCTCGTCGACGACGTTGCGCCACAGCCGCTGCAGCAGCCGGTACTGGCCCACCACCGCGCGCGTGTCCCACGGCCGCGACACGTCCAGGGGGCCCATCGCCATCTCGTACAGGCGCAGGGTGTCCGCGCCGTACTCGGCACAGATCTCGTCCGGAGTGACCGCGTTCTTCAGGGACTTGCCCATCTTGCCCAGCAGCCGGGAGACCTTCTCGCCCTGGTAGTAGTACGCGCCGTCGCGCTCCTCCACCTCGGCGGCCGGCACCGCGATGCCGCGGCTGTCGCGGTACACGAAGGCCTGGATCATGCCCTGGTTGAACAGCTTGTGGAACGGCTCGACCGAGGAGACATACCCCAGGTCGTACAGCACCTTCGACCAGAAGCGCGCGTACAGCAGGTGCAGCACGGCATGCTCGGCGCCGCCGACGTACAGGTCGACACCACCGTGCGGCTGGCCCTCACGCGGGCCCATCCAGTACTGCTCGATGGCCGGGTCGACCAGCTTCTGGTCGTTGTGCGGGTCCAGGTAGCGCAGCTCGTACCAGCAGGAACCTGCCCAGTTGGGCATGGTGTTGGTCTCGCGTCGGTACTTCTGCGGGCCGCGGCCGTCACCCAGGTCCAGGGTGACGTTGACCCAGTCCTCGTTGCGGGACAGCGGCGTTTCGGGAGAGGTGTTCGCGTCGTCCGGGTCGAAGGTGCGCGGCGAGTAGTCCTCGACCTCCGGCAGCTCCAGGGGCAGCATCGACTCGGGCAGCGCGTGCGCGACGCCGTCCTCGTCGTAGACGATCGGGAAGGGCTCGCCCCAGTAGCGCTGGCGGCTGAACAGCCAGTCGCGCAGACGGAAGTTGACAGTGCCCTCACCGATGCCCTTGCGGGCCAGCCACTCGGTGATGCGCTCCTTCGCCTCGGCCACGCCCAGGCCGTCCAGCGAGATGTCGTCGTTGGAGGAGTTGATGATCCTCGCGTCGTACGACGCGAAGGCGTTCTCCCACGTCGACGTGTCGGTGCCGCGGCCGTCGGTCGGCTCGACGATGCAGCGGATCGGCAGCTCGAAGGCGCGCGCGAACTCGAAGTCGCGCTGGTCGCCGGCCGGGACGGCCATGATCGCGCCGGTGCCGTAGCCCATCAGCACGTAGTCGGCGATGAAGACCGGGACCTGCTCGCCGTCGACCGGGTTGGCCGCGTAGGCGCCGGTGAAGACACCGGTCTTGTCCTTGGCCTCGGCCTGCCGTTCGACGTCGGACTTCGAGGCGGCCTGCACACGGTAGGCGGCGACGGCCTCGGCGGGCGTGGCGTGACCGCCGGTCCACACCTCGTGGGTGCCCTCGGGCCAGGCTTCGGGGACGAACTTGTCGACCAGCGGGTGCTCGGGCGCCAGCACCATGTAGGTGGCGCCGAACAGGGTGTCCGGGCGCGTGGTGAAGACCGTGATGGCTTCGCCGTCGATCGGGAAGTCGACGCGGGCGCCCTCGGAGCGGCCGATCCAGTTGCGCTGCTGCAGCTTGATCGCCTCGGGCCAGTCCAGCGCCTCCAGGTCGTCCAGCAGCCGGTCGGCGTACGCCGTGATGCGCATGTTCCACTGACGCAGCTTGGCCTTGAAGACGGGGAAGTTCCCGCGCTCGGAGCGGCCGTCGGCGGTGACCTCCTCGTTGGCCAGCACCGTGCCCAGCCCGGGGCACCAGTTGACGGGCGCGTCGGAGGCGTACGCCAGTCGGTACTCGCTCAGAACGTCGGCGCGCTCGTCGGCGGTCAGCTCGTTCCACGCGCGCGTGGCGCCGTCAACGCTCGGTACGGCGCGCTCGCCGCTCTCGAACTGGGCGATCAGCGCGGAGATCGGACGGGCCTTGTCCGCCTCGTCGTCGTACCAGGAGTTGAAGATCTGCAGGAAGATCCACTGCGTCCACTTGTAGTACTCCGGGTCGATCGTGGCGAACGACCGGCGCTTGTCGTGCCCCAGGCCCAGCGCGCGCAGCTGGGCCTTCATGTTCTCGATGTTGGCCTCGGTGGACACGCGCGGGTGGGTGCCCGTCTGCACGGCGTACTGCTCGGCGGGCAGGCCGAAGGCGTCGAAGCCCAGGGTGTGCAGGACGTTGTGGCCCGTCATGCGCTGGAACCGGGCGAATACATCGGTGGCGATGTAGCCCAGGGGGTGGCCGACGTGCAGACCCGCTCCCGAGGGGTACGGGAACATGTCCATGATGAACTTCTTGGGCTTGGCGGCCAGCTCGGGGTCGCCCGCCAGGTCACCGCTGGGGTTCGGCGCCTCGTACGTGCCCTCGGCGTCCCAGAAGTCCTGCCAGCGTGCCTCGATCTCAGCGGCCATCACGGCCGTGTAGCGGTGCGGCGCTGCCACCTCGGAGGCGGCAGCGGGGTTCGTCTCGCTCATGATCCTCAAAGCTCCATCGATCGTCTCTGCCAGCGGCTTGGAAATGAAAAATCCCCTCGCACAGGAGGGGACGCCGCGCCGATTCCGACCACGGGTCGTCAGTGGTCGGGACTGATCAGCGCGGCTCGCTAAGCAGAAGGCGTACGGCACGCATGGCGTCAGGGTACCGCAGCCCCTGCGCGCGCCGCGACGAGCTTCGGACGGGGCAGACACGCCGTGCCGCTCGTCACAATCACACCAATAAAACTGAACAATGTTCAAATATTACTTCGCGTAAGGGGACGCTACGGGACAACACAAGGGCCTGGTCGCTGTTTGATAACAACGCAATAACTCAAACCTCGTACCCATCGGTATGGCTCGACTTAGAGTTCGGCTTCGGGACCGCTTCCCCGAACCGTTGGGAGTAACCCCCTATGAACCCTCGTCGCAGTGGCAGCACGCTTCCCCGACCGGGCCGCTCGGCCTACGGGGTGGCGACGGCTGCCGTCCTGCTGCTCATACCCGTGGTCGTGCTGGCCGGAGGCAACCGAGTCCAGGACTTCCTCAACTTCGGTGCGGGCGTCCTGTCGCTCGTCTCCCTCACGTGTTCGGTCATCTGGGGCCTCATCGCCCAGGACCGGCTCATCCTCAACACGCGTCAGCGGATCGTGGCACAGGGCATCCACCGGGTGACGGCCGTCGGCTCGATCGCGTTCCTCTTGGTGCACATCACCATCAAACTGGCGCTGGACCACACCGTCCTGATCGCCGCGCTGATCCCCTTCAGTCTGGGCGTCAAGGGCAGCGCCGGACTCATCGGCCTCGGCTCCCTGGCCGGGCTGCTCATGATCTTCGTGGGCATCACCGGCGCACTGCGCAACCAGTTCGCGGCCCCGGCACCGGTCGCGGCGCGCTGGCGCGCGATGCACATGCTGGCGTACCCGGCCCTGTGCGCGGCGCTGATCCATGGCCTCTACGCGGGACGGGCGGCGAAGCCGTTCTTCATGGTGTCCTACGAGCTGTGCCTGGTCGCGGTCGGCGCGGCCCTCGCCCTGCGCGCGGCTCCCCACCCCTTCAAGCGCAAGGTCGCCGACCGGATCCTGGCGATCCTCGGCGAGGGCGGCGGCGGCCGCACGGCCCGCGAGGACCTGACGGCATCCCGTGCCGCCCTGTCGGAGAACTCCCTGCCGGGCTTCGCCCCGCGTCCCGCGCAGCAGTCCTCGGGCGCCCCCTTCGTACCCCCGCAGCGCACGCCGTCCCCCGAGCAGTCGCTGTACCAGACCCCGGTCGACCCCGCCGCTGCCGCGGACGCGACGTCCGGCTTCGCGGCCGCCTACCGGGCCGTCTCGGGCACGCCCGGCGCGAACCCCGCCGGCGCGGCCCCGACCGAGCGCATCCAGATGCCCATGGACATGCAGCCGACGGAGACGTTCCCCCGCGCCGACGCCGGTGGCAGCACGTCGGGCAGTTGGCCCATCCCCTCGCCGCCGCCGGTCGGTGAGGCGCCCCGCTCCGCGTACGACCCGCTCGCCGACACGGGATACAACATCCCCGTCTATGACAACTCGGCCACCGGCGGGTACGTCACGAGTGATGTGTACAACAACGGTGAGACGAACCCCGCCTTCGGTACGTACAACACCAACGACACGTACGACAGCGGTCCCACGCCTGACGTACTGCCGGGCGCCTTCGACGCTCCTGGCTCCGGTGAACCATGGAACGCCCCTTCCGGAGGCTTTAAGTGAACGAAGCCCTGCCCGACGTCCCGGAGGTCCGCGTCGTCGGACTTCCGCAGCTCACGTCGGGCTTCGACCTGGTTGAACGGCTCGATCTGCCCATGCACCTCAAGGTGCACGGGCCGCTCGAGCCGATGGGCGGTGAACAGCTCGCGGGCCTCGCCGAGGCCATCGGACTGAAGGGCCGCGGCGGCGCAGGCTTCCCCTTCGCCAAGAAACTGCGCTCGGTCGCCGAGTCGGCCATCAGCAAGGGCATCCGACCCGTCGTGGTCGTCAACGGAAGTGAGGACGAACCCGCCTGCCGCAAGGACACGGTGCTCATCAACCGTGCCCCGCACCTCATCCTGGACGGCGCCCTGCTGGCCGCGGAGGCCATGGGCGCCCGCACCCTGGTCATCGGGGTGACCCGTGAGTCGACCCAGCGGTCCATGGAGGCTGCGCTGGCCGAGCGCGGCCTGAGCGACCGGCGCGGATCGCCGCTCCGCGCGCGTGTGCAGCGCAATCCGGTGCGGATGGTGACCGGAGCGGCCGCTTCGCTCATCCGCTCCATCGACGGCGGTCCGGCCATCCCGCCGGGCCGCAAGATCAGCGCGTCGCAGAGCGGCGTCGGCGGCGCGCCCACCCTGCTGTCGAACGCCGAGACGTACGCGCAGCTGGCCATCGCCGCCCGTATCGGCCCCGACCGCTACCGCAACACCGGTCTGTACGACGAGCCCGGCACCGTCATGCTCACCATCTCCGGCGCCGTCGCCCGCCCCATGGTGATCGAGGTCCCCACCGGCGTGCCGCTGCGCTACGTGCTCCAGCTGGCCGGCGCCCCGCCGATGCCGCAGGGCGTACTGACCGGCGGCTACCACGGCAAGTGGCTGGACGCGGCGACGGTCAACGAGGCGATCGTCTCGCGCAACTCCCTGGACGCGGTGGGCGGCGCGCTCGGCGCCGGCGCGATCCTCCCGATCACCCAGGAGACGTGCCCGCTGGGCGAGTCACTCCGGGTGGCCCAGTGGCTGGCCGAGGAGAGCGCGGGACAGTGCGGTCCCTGCTACCTCGGCCTGCCCGCCGCGGCGCGCGGCCTGGAGGACATCCTCAACGGCGGCGGACCGGCCGCCCTGGAGGCCGTGAAGCAGGTCGCCAAGGCCGTGAAGAGACGCGGCGCCTGCTCGCACCCCGACGGCTCGGCGATGTTCATCGAGTCGACCATCAAGGCGTTCACGGACGACCTGGCCGCCCATGTCCTCGGCAATGGCTGCGGAAGGCCCGTGGAGGGCGTTCTGCCGCTCTTCGAGGGCGGTCAGCTCCCCACCGGCATCCCCGGCGGCCAGGCGGTCGAGGAGGCGGGCCCCAGCCGCCAGAAGATCTACGTCGACTGGACCCTGTGCCGCGGTCACGGCCTGTGCGCGGACATCCTTCCCGAGGTCTTCGAACTGGGCGCCGACGGCTTCCCCACCGTCGCGCAGGCCCAGGTGCCCCGGTACGCGGAGGCGAAGGCGCTGCGGGCCGTACGCCGCTGCCCTGCGCTCGCCCTGCGCATCGAGGAGGACACCCGCTCCTCCGCCCCGGCACGCAACAACCTGCCGGTCCTCTCCCAGCGTCGTGGTCGTCGGGCGCTCGGCAGCGGCCGCTGAACACGACGAAGGCGGGTCACCCTGACCGGGTGACCCGCCTTCAATATTTGTGGAGCTAAGGAGAATTGAACTCCTGACCTCCTGCATGCCATGCAGGCGCTCTACCAACTGAGCTATAGCCCCTCGTGGCCATGCGGCGAAGCCGCATATCGACCGTGTCGCCCGGTTTCCCCGGCGGCGACGCCAACATTACACGGTCCTCCCCGTGGACCACCAAATCGATTCCGTGCCGCGCGGACAATGCGGACATGAGGGATAGTGTCGGCCTTCGTGACCGTGATCGCGCTCCCCCGTGTCCGCCGCCGTGCGCCCGTCGCCCTGGGGGCGTGCCTGTTGTCCTTCGCCGCCTTCTGGTGGGCGCAGCGGGCCGCGCACGTGTCGATGATCGACCTGATGGTGTACCGGGCGGAGGGCGAGACCGTCCGCGCGGGCGGCGACCTCTACGCGCTGCGTACGACCGAGGCCCATCTGCCGACCACCTACCCGCCGTTCGCGGCGCTGCTGTTCACGCCGCTGACGCTGCTGGACACGTCGGCCGTGCGGACCCTGGCGACGGCCGGAAATCTGGCCCTTCTTGTGGTGTTCGTGGCCCTCTCGCTACGGCTCGTCGACCACGCGCGCGTGGAGAGCGTCTGGTGGGCTTCCACGGCGGCCGTGTGGTGCGAGCCGGTGTGGACGACCGTGCGGTACGGGCAGATCAATCTGCTGCTCGGAGTGCTGGTGCTGTGGGACCTGACGCGGCGGCCTTGGCACCGCTGGGCCGGAGTGGGCATCGGACTCGCGGCGGCGATCAAGCTGACACCGGCGCTCTTCGCGGTGTTCCTGCTGGTCACCGGCGTCGTGGCATACCCACGGCGGGGCCCCGGAGGCCCCTGGCTGCGGCACGCGCGCGGGGCGGGCGTCACGTTCGCCGGAGCAACCCTGCTGGCGGCCTCCGCCCTGCCGTACGACTCGTGGCGCTTCTGGAGCCGCATGGTCTTCGAGACGGGCCGGGTCGGGCTCGTGGAGGACACCGCGAACCAGTCGCTGCGCGGGGTACTGGCCCGGCTGCTGCACACCACTCAGCCGGGCCTCTGGTGGGTCGCCGCGGCGGCCGTGACGGGCTCCCTGGGCCTCGGGGTCGCCGTGGCGGCGGAGCTGCGCGGGCGGCGCGCCTGGGCGGTGACCGCCTGCGCGGTCACGGCACTGCTGATCAGTCCGGTGTCATGGTCGCACCACTGGGTGTGGTGCGTGCCGATGGTGCTGATCCTCGGCACGCGCGGCCGGGCGGCCGCCGTCGGTACGTCGCTGGGGACCGCCGTCGGTACGGCGCTGGTCTTCTGCTCGTACGCGCTGTGGTGGGTGCCACACGGCCCGGGACGGCTGGAACTGCAACAGACGGGCGCCCAGTTGACGTTGTCGGACCTCTACGAAGGAGCCGGTCTCGTCTTCCTGACCCTGATCGGGGTCAGGCTGTGGCGAACGAATAGAACCGTTTGAGCGTGCAGTGCTCGTCGAGGAGCCGGCCGTAGATCGGCTCGCCCTCCAGCTCGCGGTACGTCTCGATCGGGTCGCCTTTTATGATCAGCGCCCGCGCGCACTCCTCACACCAGTACTGGTAGTCGTGGTTGACCGGCTCCATGTCGCGGACGATCGGCGTACCACTGCCGCACCAATCGCACTTCCGCCTGTGTGCACCCATCGATCAGCTCCAGCTGTGGCCGCAGGCCGTGCACACGTAGGAGATCCCGCCGTTGTCGCCGAGGACCTGGGCGACGTGGACCGATCCGCAGGAAGGACAGTCGAGGAGAGTGGCTCTTCTACGTGTCTGTGCCACGTCGAGGAGATCGTCGACCTCCTCGAGGATGCTCGCAGGCATCGCTTCTCCCTCCCGTCGGGCCGCGCCCCCTTCCGGCCGTTTGATTCTGCCACGGCCGGAGCAATACGGTCAGCGACGCCTTCGTACCAGTCCGGACACGGCACCCGACGTGGCCGTCGCGGCCAGCGCATACGTGCACATGAGGAGCGCGTCCGCAGAGGTATACGCCCCCGGAGCCCCAAGTGACTCAAGTCGGTTCAAGAAGAGTGTGCCGAAGGCCGCGACACCGATCAGCTGACCGAGCTGGACGACCGTCGCGAGCAGTCCACTCGCGTCCGCCGCGTCCTCGGGCCGTACCGTGGCCAGAGCCCTGGTCAGCGTGGGACTGAAGCCCAGCGCGAGGCCGGTCCCCACGCCTGCGAACGCCGCATACAGCCAGGGACCGCCGTCGCCCCCGCCCTTCAGCACGGCTCCGACGCCGGCGACGGAAACGGCGGCGATGACGAAGCCGGTGGGGATCAGGACACGTTGCAGAGCGGCCGGCCAGTTGCGCCAGGTCAGACCGACCAGGCCGAAGACCACCGCGGTCGGCGCGAAGGTGAGTCCGGCGCGCAGCGCGCTGTACCCGAGCCCGCCCTGAACGTGCAGGGTCAGAGCGAACAGGAAGCCCGCGTTGACCGCCATCACCGCGAGCAGGCGGAAGACCGCGAGGCCCATGCCGGGGTGGCGCAGCACCCGGGGTGAGATCAGCGGCGCTCCACCCCGCCGGGCGAGCCAGGACTCGTACAGACAGAAAAGGGTGAAGAGGACCGCGGCCGCGCCGAGCGACAGCCAGGACCACAGCGGCCAGCCCTCCTCCTGACCGAGCACGAGCGGCATGGTGAGCAGCGACACGGCGGCGCCCAGCAGGACGAGGCCCGGCAGGTCGAGGCCGCGTGAGCGCTCCACGTCTCCCGCGGCGTCCCGTGGCAGGACGCGGTGCCCGACGGCCAGGAGTACGAGGCCCACGGGCACGTTGACCAGGAACACCGGCCGCCAGCCGGTGCCGAACAGGTCGGCGCTGACCAGGACACCGCCCAGCACCTGTCCGGCCGCGGCACCCGTCGCGACGACGGCGGAGTACGCGCCGAGGGCACGGGCCCGGGCCTCGCCGGTGAAGTGGCGCTGGATCAGGCTGAGCACCTGGGGGATCATCACGGCCGCACCTGCGCCCTGCACCAGCCGGAAGGCGATCAACTCCCCGGTTCCCCGTGCGAGTCCGCATGCCAGCGAGGCCGCGGTGAACAGCGCGAGTCCGGCGAGGTGGACGCGGCGGTGACCGAGCAGGTCGCCGAGACGCGCGCCGGTGATCAGCAGTACGGCGTACGCGATGGAGTATCCGGCGACCACCAACTGCATTCCGGCGCCGGACGCGTGGAGTTCGGAACCGATCGTGGGCACGGCGACGTTCACGATGAAAACGTCGAGCAGAGCCATGAACTGGGCTGTGAGCACGGCCGCGAGCAGCCGTCCGGGGCGATTGTCAGTGCCGGGGGCTTTACTGGTCGCAGGACTTGAATCCGCTACGGGACCTGGGCCCGCGGGGGTTGTCGTCGTCATGGCTTCGAGCCTGGCGGCGGCCGGATAAGGGTGCCGAGAGCCCGCCGATGCTGGTACTGACAGCACCTGGCAGCGGTCGGGTTCGGCGCGGACGATGGAAGACGGGGGAAGTGAAGCCGATGAACACGACACAGCGTCGCAGGCCGGAGCTGGCCGGCTTTCTGCGCGGCCGGCGGGCGCGGGTGACACCCGCCGACGTGGGAATGCCCCCGGGCTTCCGGCGCCGCACGCCGGGGCTGCGCCGCGAAGAGGTCGCGCAGCTCTCCGGGGTCGGTGTGACTTGGTACACATGGCTGGAGCAGGGCCGCCCCATCAACGCCTCTCCTCAGGTCCTGGACGCGGTGGCGCGCACCCTGCGCCTGGACCAGACCGAGCGGGAGCATCTGTACCACTTGGCCGAAGTGCCCTACGCGTCCGAGCCGGAGCTCCCCGCGCAGACCGTGAGTGCGGAGATCCAGGGCATCGTCGACGCCCTCGATCCGCGCCCGGCGGCGGTCTACAACTCGCGGTACGACATCCTGGCCGCCAACCCCCCTTACCGCGACCTGTTCTTCGTGCCGCAGACGCTCGACATCGGCGTTCCCAACGCGCTGTGGACCCTGTTCACCGTGCCCGAGCCCGGCTGCCCCGTGGTGTTCCGGGACAGCGAACTGCCGTTGATGGTGGCGACGCTGCGCTCCGCGTACGGCAGACATGTCGGCGAGCCCGCCTGGGAGGACTACATACGCGGGCTGTCGGCCGCCAGCCCGCGCTTCGCCGAGTTGTGGGCGGGCGGGGACGTCCTCCCGCCGGGACCGCGCGTGAAGACGTTCCGCCATGAGGCGGTGGGCGAGCTGCGGATGACCTCGGTGTCACTGTCCATCGACGGGATGCCGGAGTGCCGGATCGTCGCCTACACCCCGGAGGATGAGAAGGCGCGCAAGGGGCTGGCGGTTCTGCGCGAGCGGCGGGAGCGGTTGTGGCCACCGTCACTCGAAGCGGCCACTGCATCCCTGGGACCGGTGTCGCCCATGTCGCCGACATCCTGGGGGACATGAAAAAATCCCGCCCCTCGGAAGGAACGGGATTCTCATCACTGATCTGTGCTGATCTTTGACAACTCAAGAGAGTCGATCTGTGGAGCTAAGGAGAATTGAACTCCTGACCTCCTGCATGCCATGCAGGCGCTCTACCAACTGAGCTATAGCCCCTTGCGTTCTTCCCGCCCGGCGGGGCGAACAAGAAGAACTTTAGCCTGCGACCTGCCAGAAAGTGAAATCCGGTCCCGCCCGGCCCCCGGGACCGGACAGGGGGCCGCTCAGTCGTCGTCGCCGAGCACCGGCTCCGGCAGTGTGCCGGCGTTGTGCTCGAGCAGCCGCCAGCCCCGCGCGCCCTCTCCGAGGACGGACCAGCAGCAGTTGGAGAGGCCGCCGAGGCTCTCCCAGTGCCGGGGCTCCAGGCCGAGCAGGCGCCCGATGGTGGTGCGGATGGTGCCGCCGTGACTGACCACCACGAGGGTGCCGTCCTCGGGGAGCTTGTCGGCGTGGCGCAGCACCACGGGGGCGGCGCGGTCGGCGACCTCGGTCTCCAGTTCGCCACCACCGCGGCGCACCGGCTCACCACGCTTCCAGGCGGCGTACTCGTCGCCGTACTGGGCGATGATCTCCTCGTGCGTCAGCCCCTGCCAGACGCCCGCGTAGGTCTCGCGCAGGCCCTCGTCGTGGATGACGTCGATGCTGGTGAGCGTGGACAGCTCGGCGGCCGTGTTCGCGGCGCGCTCGAGGTCCGAGGCGACGATCGCGTCGGGCTTCAGCGAGGCGAGCAACCGGGCGGCACGGCGGGCCTGGCCGAGGCCCATCTCGGTGAGCTCGACGTCCGTGGTGCCCTGGAAGCGGCGATCCACGTTCCAGGACGTCTGGCCGTGCCGCCACAGGATGATGCGGCGACCGCGGCCCGGCTTCGTCCCGGCCTCGACGCCCGCGACGGTCGGCTGTCGCTGCGCCTGGGCGTCATCCGTGGCGGATGTCCCGGCCGCCTCGGCCCCCGCCGCGGTCACCGCAGCTCCCCGAGTTCGGCGGAGTCCTCCTCGGCCTGCAGCTTGGCGTGCTCGGCGGCCTTGCCGCGGGTGGCCTTGGCGTCGGCGGGCAGGTCAAGCTCCGGGCAGTCCTTCCACAGCCGCTCCAGAGCGTAGAAGACACGCTCCTCGCTGTGCTGCACGTGCACCACGATGTCGACGTAGTCGAGCAGTACCCAGCGGGCCTCGCGGTCGCCCTCGCGGCGCACCGGCTTGACGCCGAGCTCCTTGTTCAGCCGCTCCTCGATCTCGTCGACGATCGACTTGACCTGGCGGTCGTTGGGGGCGGACGCCAACAGGAAGGCGTCGGTGATCGAGAGAACGTCGCTGACGTCGTAGGCGATGATGTCGTGCGCGAGCTTGTCGGCGGCCGCCTGCGCGGCGGTGGTGATGAGCTCGATGGAGCGGTCCGTGGCGGTCACTACGCGGCTTTCCGTCGGCGGTCAGTAATGACTCAAGGGTCTCACGGACCGCCGACGGCACCCCACGCGTTTCCGTGGCCACGTCCCGGGGGCCCCGGAACGTGGCGCCGACCACTCCGGAGGGTGACCCGCGACCACTCCCCGTGATCACCCAGTGGAGTGGTCACCGTGATCACCCGGTGGAGGTGGTCACCTTGTAGTCCTGGCCGAGGACCACCGAGACGTCCGCGTTGGACGAGCCACTGCCCTTCTTCACGATGCCGGTGGGCAGGCCGAGGGTCTTCGCGACCTCGATGGCGTCGTTCTTCCTGGCGGCATCGGTGTACGTGATCTGGGACACGCTCTGCGCGGTGGCGGCGGTGCCGGAGTCCAGGAAGGTGTAGCCGCCGTTGACCAGGACGACGCGGGCCTTCTCGGTGGCGTCCTTGTTCCCGGTGGCGTTCTTGATGCCGACACGGACGGCGGCGTCGGCGTCGGGACTCTTGGCGGTACCGCCGAGGACGTCCTTGACCACGCTGTTGGTGGCGCTCTCGCTCAGGGTGCCGTCCTGCTGGACGGGCAGCAGTGCCGTCTTGTAGTCGCCGCCCTTGGCGAGGTCGGCGAGCTTGGCGAGGAAGGCGCCGAGGTCCTGGTCGGTCAGCGAGGGGTCGAGGATCTGCGCCAGGGTCTGCACGGTGGTGGTCGCGGCCTGCTTGTCCGAGGACAGCTTGCGCAACACGCCCTGCATGACCTGTCCGAACCGCTCCAACTGCGCGTTCTGGGCTTCGCCGGAGGCCCGGTAGGTGGCGTAGGCGACGGCCATCTTGCCGCTGAGGGTCTGATTCTCGCCCTTCTTCACGAGGGGCGCCTCGCCCTTCTTCTTCGCATCGGGGTCCGGCACATCGGCGTTGGTGGTGAGGTCGATGTTGCCGACGAGGTCGACGAGGTTGTTGAGGTAGGGGGTGTCGAGGCGCCAGGTGCCCTGGATGTTGGTCCCGAGCACCGTGTCGATCGCGTCCCGGGTCCCGGAGGAGCCGTCGTCGCCGACCGACTTGGCGAGCGTGGTCGTCGAGCCGCTGTCGTCCGTCAGGGCAAGGATGTTGGGCAGCAGGACGGTGGTGCCCTGCTTGGTGGTGGTGTTGTCGACGAGCAGCGCCGTGGAGGTGCCGCCGCCCTTCGTGTTGTGCAGGTGGACGACGATCACATCACGGTTCTGGGCACCCGTGGCCGTCGTCGCGGCGGACTTGCCGCCGGAGGAGGTGCCGGGCAGCTTCCCCGCGTACCAGAGGTAGCCGACGCCGCCGACCACGACCAGGGCGAGCACCACGACCAGGGCGACGACCCTGCTGCGGGCGCGGCGCTTGGCCTCCTCGCGGCGCTCGGTGCGGTTCTCGGTGAAGTTGAGCCAGTCGATGACGTCTTCGGGCTCGGCTTCCTGCTCCTCGACGAAGGCGAACTGCTCGGTGCGGTAGTCCCGGTCGGCCCGGGGCTCGTTCTCCTCCGAGTGGCGCGCCTGCTGCGGGATGTAGGCGGTCTGCTCGGCGACCCGCGGCTGCTGCCCGGTGGTCGTGCCCGCGGCGCCGGTCCCGCTCCGGGACTGGCCCGGCTGCCCGGCCCGCCCCGCCTGCCCGACCTGACCGGCCTGCCCCGTGTGCGCCGACTGCGCCGTCTGTGCCGTCTGCCCGTAAGGGTCGTACGACGTTGTCGTCCCGGCGGCGCCGGGCGCGCCGGATCCGTACGGGTCATAGGGGTCGTAGCCGGGGACCGCGGTCTGCTGACCGGTGTCGTACGAGGACACGGGCTGCTGCTGACCGGTGTCATAGCCCCCCGCGCCGGTCGCGTAGGGGTCGTAGCCGTAGCCCTGGGGCTGCTGGGGCTGCTGCGGCTGTGCGTACCGGTCGTAGCCCTGCTGGGGCTGCTGGGGCGGCACCTGCCGGTACACAGGCTGCCCGAACTCGTCGTAGCCGACGAGCTCGTACTGGTCGCCGCCCGCGTATCCGTCGTATCGGTCGTTCACCGGTGCCCCTCTCGGCTCACTCGCCTCACTCGCCGCGGTACAGCTCGCGCTTGTCGATGTAGCGCACCACACCGTCCGGCACCAGATACCAGACGGGGTCGCCCTTGGCGACTCTCGCACGGCAGTCTGTGGAGGAGATGGCCAGCGCGGGAACCTCGACCAGCGAGACGCCGCCCTCGGGCAGGCCCGGGTCGGTCAGGGTGTGACCGGGCCGGGTGACTCCGATGAAGTGCGCGAGGGAGAACAGCTCCTCCGCGTACCGCCACGTGAGGATCTGGCCGAGCGCGTCGGCACCGGTGATGAAGAAGAGATCGGTGTCGGGGTTGAGAGCGCGCAGGTCGCGCAGGGTGTCCGTGGTGTAGGTCGGGCCGCCGCGGTCGATGTCGATGCGGCTCACCGAGAACTGCGGGTTCTCGGCGGTGGCGATGACCGTCATCAGATAGCGGTCCTCGGCCGGTGAGACCTTGCGGTCGGACTTCTGCCACGGTTGCCCGGTCGGTACGAACACCACCTCGTCGAGGTGGAACTGCGCGGCGACCTCGCTGGCCGCCACCAGGTGCCCGTGGTGGATCGGGTCGAACGTTCCGCCCATGACGCCGAGGCGGCGCTTGCCCGGATTCGAGGGGCCGTTCCCGGGGCCGGTCGTCAGCCGGCTCACCCCGCCTCTCACCGCGCCGCCGAGCGCGTCACCCGCGGCGCCGCCGACGGCGCCGCTCTCCGTGTCACTCGCCGGACCGGTAGGCATGTCCTGCTCTCCCATGCGTGCAGACCCTACCGGCCCGGTCGACGGGCTCCACCCGACAGGGGTCCCCCAGACGGCGCCGAGCGGCCGAAAAGCCTCAGCGGTCGCGGTTGAAACGCGTGGTGATCCACAGCAGCAGGAGCAGCACGAACAGTGCGCCGCCGCCGGTCAGGAACGGGTTGAGGCTCTCGTGGTTGCCCCCCTGCTCGCCCTCGGCGGCAACGGTGACCAACTGTGCAGCAGTGCTGTGGAAGCTCATCTCGGCAGGACCTATCCGGTGTGGGCGGGATAAAGACGTCGGTCCATCGTATGCGGGGGCGTCGGTCGCGATCACGCCGACTCCGCCGTTGGGGACGCCGGTTGCTCAGGCCTCCCCAGTCGGCACACGCCTCAGTGGCCCCCGCCTGTCCCGGCGTCAATCGTCCCGCTTGTACCCGCGCAGCAGGAACCAGGCGGTCAGGCCCACCCCGACGATCATCACGATCAGCACGACGCGGAGCAGATTGCCCGGGCCCTGCTTGTCTGCCGCGCTCGCGGCCTCGGTGAGCCAGGCGGCTGCGGGGATGTGCTCCATGGTGATGGACTCCTTCTCTGTACTGCCCGTCCACGGTATCTCCGCCTAGGCTGGGCCGTGCCTTGGGGGCACAAAGGGCACTCAGACGCGCATGGGGGAACACATGTCCGACAACGGCCACCAGCAGAACGGGCAGGAGAACGGGCACGAGAACGTGCCGAGCAGGCAGCGCAGGCGCTTCGAGGGGATCTCCTCGCGCACCTACGAACACCCGGCGGACCGCTCGGCCCTGGTGGCCCTGCGCAAGCTCAGCGGCTTCGACACGGTCTTCAAGGCCCTGAGCGGCCTGCTGCCCGAGCGCAGCCTGCGGCTGCTGTTCCTGTCCGACTCGGTGCGCGTCTCCGACGCACAGTTCGCGCACCTCAACACCATGCTGCGGGACGCCTGCCACATCCTGGACCTGGAGAAGGTCCCGCCGATGTACGTCGCCCAGGACCCGCA